>DRLX01000429.1 GCA_011322715.1 Desulfobulbaceae bacterium | reverse complement strand
GATGCACAGCCTTACTGCCTTGAAACAGGAGAGGTGGGCCGTATATTTTTTCTCTTCCCCGGCGAGCAAAAAACATGACCATGACACGATACTCATTGTTCAAATCAAACAGGAGAGGACTGTTTCTTCTCATGATTCTGATGGGTATCGGGCTCAGTGTTTCCCTGATCGCCTATACGAATTTTCACCGGTATGAAACATCCCTGGTAGAAAAAAAGGTTGAGGCCGACAGCCGTGTTCTCCGGCGGGAAATAGAGATGCTCCGGTATGTTGCCGACCTGTTGGCAAAAAATCCCCTGTTTATCGGCTTGGATGACAAAGCCATGTTTCGCCAGAAAATGGCTGCCCTTATCTACCTCAGGCAGATCCAGCAGGCCGAGTCCATCCTGGACGCCTTTGTCCTTGATGCAACCGGCACCTGTATCCTGTCAAGTAATCGCAGCTTTGAAGGGAAAAACTACAGTTTCAGGCCCTATTTCACAGAGGCCGTCACCACCGGTCAAGGCAGTTATTTCGCCTATGGTGTAACATCAAAACGTCTTGGCCTTTATCTCTCCCGACGTATGGATACGGGAGCGGGCAAGGGCGGAGTGGTCGTCATCAAGGTCGATCCTCTGGAACTTTTGGTCAAGACCGGGCTGGCCGGGAAAGAGCGAAATGGACATCAGCTGAATCTGTTTCCGAACCATGGTATCGTGTCGCAATCCGGAGTCCTTGCCTCCCTTGATGGACCGGGATTGAGAGTGTTTGATAATATGGTTTTTGAGAGTACATCACTGAAAAACAGTCGCCAGTTTGATCTTTCCCTGCTTCAGGATATGGGTTGTTCGCCTGGGACCTGGGACAGACTGTACAGGAAAGGGTTTCTTCAGGTCTCTGTGCATGGCGCTTCATACGACTTGTATCTGCAACCGATTATTCCGAAAAGAGTGTATTATTTCCGCGCATTTCGCGCGGATCATCTGGCATCGGGCCTGCCCCTGTTGACCCGTACCATGATTTTACTCGTCATTTCTTTTTTCCTTGCCCTGATTCCGCTGGCGATTTTGTTGCTTTCCGTTGAGAGGCAACGGGTACGGCTGTTGGAAATGGAGAAAGAACTTGTTGTGGAAAAACGTCTTAAAAATGAAAATCTGGAGAGATTCAAGGCTGTTATTGACAAAAATAAGGACGGGTTCTGGATCATGGAACCCAAGGAATTTCTGATTGAATCCGTTAACAGTACCCTGTGCGTCATGCTGGGCCGGAGTGCGGAAGAGCTGATCGGTAAATCGCCTGCGGAGTTGTTTGCCGCAGGTGATGTCCCTCGGGTCTTTGCCCAAAACTCCATTTTGCATGCGGACCAGGGCAAGATCAGGGTCAGTATGCGGGGAGCAAATGACAGCTTGATCCCCGTGTATATCGACTCCTGTCTCATGCGGGACGATAAAGGAAAACCTCTTTTTCGTTATGCGTTTATAACGGATCTGCGACAACGTCTCAAAGATTTGGAGAAGATCAGGTTGCTTGAGGCGGCGGTTGAGCAGAGTGCCAGTTCTATAGTTATTACCGACATTGAAGGGCAGATCAGGTATGTGAATCCTGCGTTTACCAGAGTTTCAGGATACAGTCGGGAAGAAGCGCTGGGACAAAATCCCAAGTTGTTGCAGAGCGGCCGGCAGAGCTCGGAGTTTTACCGGCGGATGTGGCGGGAAATCAGCAGTGGTAAGGTATGGCACGGCAGGTTGTGCAATAAGAAAAAAGATGGATCTCTCTATTGGGAGGATGTGGTCATCGCCCCGGTCCGTGATGAAGATTACAGGATCAGTCATTTTGTGGCAGTCAAAAATGATGTCACGGAAAAGGTCCGAATTGAGGAACAGCTCAAAGACAAACTTGCCGAGCTTGAACTTATCGTCGAACATGCAGGGGCCGGGATCGCCTATGTCAAGGGACGGAAGATCCTTGGGGTCAATGAGGCGGCGGCAAATATCATCGGCTTTCCAATTGAGCAACTTCTGCTTAAGGATACCAGTATCCTTTTTCCAGGCGATGGTGAATATGAACAATTTGGTCTTGTTTATTATCCGGAATTACGCCGGGGCAATATTGTCGATGTTGAATTTCAAAGCAAAAACGGTAAAGGTGAGGAGATCTGGGTGCGTCTGACCGGGCAGGCGGTTGATCGTAACGCCCTGGATGAAAAGGGTGCGGTCTGGATTATTCAGGATATGACCGCGGTCCATGAATACCAGAACCAACTGGAAGAGGCAAGAAAGCAGGCAGAGGAGGCAAGCCGCTACAAGTCTAATTTTCTGGCCAATATGAGCCATGAGATCCGCACACCCATGAATGCCATTATCGGCATGACCAGACTTGTGCAGGAAACCGATCTGGACCCTCTGCAGAAAAAGTATGTGAGCAGGATAGAAACCTCATCCACCATGCTGCTGGGATTGCTTAACGGCATTCTGGATTTTTCCAAGATCGAGGCCGGACAGTTGCTGCTCGAAGAGCAGCCCTTTCTGTTGGAGACCCTGCTTGATAATGTCTACTCAACCATGATCGGCCTGGCCAGGGACAAACAGCTGACCCTGCTCATTGACCGGGACGAAAATGTGCCCGATGCCTTTATCGGTGATGCCGTGCGATTGGGACAGATCCTGATCAATCTGGTGGGCAACGGCATCAAGTTCACCGACCAGGGAGAGGTCGGTATCCATGTGTCGCTGGACGAGGACACGTCAACAGAGGAGCGGGTCGTCCTCCATTTTGCGGTCAGCGATACCGGCATCGGCATCCCGGAAGACAAACAGCGCCGGCTCTTTCAGAGCTTCCAGCAGGCTGACAGTTCCATCTCAAGACGGTACGGCGGTACCGGCCTTGGCCTGGCCATTTCCCGACAGCTGGTACAGCTCATGGGCGGCGAGATCAGTCTGACCTCCACTGAAGGCCTTGGCTCTACCTTCTCGTTTACCATAGCCCTGCCATCCTGCTCCACGGAAAAGGTACTGAAGGTCTGTCAACTTGACAGGGACCAGCGGAGCAAAGTCACCGGCTTGAGCGTTCTGTTGGTAGAGGATAACGAGGCCAACCGTGAGCTGGGGACCATTCTTCTGGAATCGTCCGGCCAGAAGGTACAGGTGGCGGAACATGGGTTGCGGGCCCTGGAGCTGCTCAGCGATACCGATTTTGACGTGGTGCTCATGGACGTGCAGATGCCGGAGATGGATGGAGTGACAGCCACCCGGGTCATCCGGGCCGTGGAAGAGGGCAGGCAGCCGGAGACACGGCTTACCGGTGAGCTTCTCACAAAATTACAGCAGCGGCTTGGCGGAGGGCATGTGCCGATTATCGCCATGACTGCCCATGCCATGGATTCCGACCGGGCCAGGTGTCTGGATGCGGGCATGGATGAATACCTGACCAAGCCCTTTCAGCCGGAACAGGTGGTGGAGGTCTTGCAGAAGTTCGGCGGCAAAGAGAGGGCAGCGGATGCTCCGCCCGCCGCCGATGAACCGGCATCTTCGGCGGCCGACGGGTCAGGGACAACAGAGGACCTCGGCAGCCGGGTCCGGAACCATTTGAGCGCAACCTACAAGCTGCAACCTGAGCAGGTTGATCAATTACTGGTTACCTCGGCCCGGAGTCTGTCCGAACATCTGGATAAGGCCCTGGCGGCATTGGAGGCGGAGGACAGTGAGCTGTTGCGCGAGGCTGCGCACG
>DRLX01000428.1 GCA_011322715.1 Desulfobulbaceae bacterium | reverse complement strand
GAACGACCGGTGACCTGAATAACCCCGCCGACCCCCATGAACAGGAGGGATTTATAAAGAATATGGGCATAAGCATGGGCACAGGCACCGTTTAACGCCAGGGCCGTGCCGATACCGACACCGGTGACCATATAGCCGACCTGACTGATAATATGGTAGGAAAGCAGGCGCCTGGCATCGTTTTCAAGAACGGCATAGACAACACCGTACAGGGCCATGACGACCCCCAGGGCAATGAGGATATCAAAGCCGGGAAAGGATCGAATCAGAGCATAGACGGCGGTTTTAGTTGTGTAGGCACACATAAATACGGAGCCGACCACGGTGGCGCTGCCGTAGGCGTCTGGAAGCCAGGCATGCAGAGGCGGAACTGCGGCATTGAGCAGAAAACCGGCCAGGATGAGATATTCAGCAAGACCTGCCGTATCCTGATGAAAACGGACAAAGGCAATGGATCCGGTCTGGTGGTAGTGGAGAAAAATACCGCAGAGCAGCATCAGACCACCGGTCACATGGACGAGAAAATACCGATAACCGGCCTTGGTTGAACGCTCGGTCCTGCGCAAAAAAACCAGGGCGGTGGAAAAGACCATCAACCCTTCCCAGAACAGAAACAGGGTCAGGAAATCACCTGCAAACACGCAGCCTAAAGCCGACCCCACATAACCCATGGCTGCCACCTGCTGCCAAGGTTCTTTGATATGGAGTCCATAGACGGCGCCGATGATCGACATCAGGGTAAAGACATTGGCAAAGATGATGGCCAGTTTGTCAACCCGACCAAAGACAAGGTGCAGGCCCTGCACGTCGACGACACCATGGGTCCCGGGGGCAAAACCAAGAACCAGGGTAAATGCCAACAACGGCACCAGTAGAACCAGGGCCTGCCGCCAGACCCCTTTCAGCAGGGGAACTGCCGGCAGGGCGGCGAAAAAGAGCAGGGCCGGATGGAAAAAAAAGGTAGCAGCCATTACTTGTTTCCTTCCTTCTCGTAGTAATCTTCCGGACGAAACAGCCAGGCATGGCCCAGCCACTTAGAACCAATGATAATCAGTGTACAGGCACCAAACCCGAACAGGGCCCAGAAACCTGGAATCTCATCGCCGAGAAAAAAGGCATGGTGCCTGGGCACCCAGAGGTCACCGACAAGAAGAAAAGCCAGCACTGCCAGAAAACTCTTCTCCACCAGTGAGTAGTGTTTACGCATCCAGGCAATACAACGAACAATCATGAGAGAACCTCCGCGATAAGCCGGAGAAACGGCTGTGGAAAAAATCCAAAAAAGATGGTGAGGGCGGCCGTGATCGACAGGGGAACAACCATAAACCAGGGCGCCTCCCCCAGGTGTCTGTCTTCGGACTTCTGTTTGAAAAAAAATGCCCGGTAGATAATCGGTAGAAAATATCCTGCGTTGAGCAGGGAACTGGTCAAGATAATCACCAGGATTACAAGAGAGTGATCATCGAGGGCGCCGAGACCGAGAAACCACTTACTGATAAAGCCGGCGGTTCCCGGAACACCGATCATGGAAAAAGCACCAACGGTAAAGGCGGTCATGGTGATCGGCATGGATCGCCCGATGCCGTCCAACTGGGAAATATATTTTTTGCCGGTGGCCACAAAAATAGCGCCTGCGCAGTAGAACAGGGTAATTTTTGAAAAGGCGTGGTTGGCGATATGGATAGCGCCTCCGGTCATGGAGTTGACCGACACCAGGGCAAAACCAAGGGTAATATAGGCGAGCTGCGAAATCGTTGAATAGGCAAGCCTTGCCTTGAGATTATCATGGGTCAGGGCAATCATCGAGGCGATAAGAATGGTGGCGGAAAAGAAATAGGCCGAGGGCATAACCAGCTCGAGTTGCCGCATCAAATCCGGTCCATAGACGCTGTAAATGACCCGGGCCACGCAAAAGACACCAACTTTAACAACGGCAACCGCATGGAGCAGTGCTGAAACCGGTGTCGGCGCCACCATGGCCGACGGCAGCCAGGAATGCAACGGTATAACACCGGATTTGGCAATGCCGGCCACAAAGAGGACAAAAAGAACTATCAAAAGAGTAGGATCCGCATTTGGAGGCAGGATCCCGTGGGGACCAAAATCGAGATTACCGGAAATAACATAGGTAATCACCACAGCGGACAGGAAAAAGAGCTTCCCGGTTCCCATCAGATAGACCAGATATTTATTTGCGCCCCATTTGGCCTCTCCATCCTCGTGATGCATAACCAGAGGATATGTGAAAATGGAAACCAGTTCATAAAACAGGTACATGGTGAACAGAGACCCGGACATGGCCACTCCCAGGGCCCCGGACAGGGTCAGCGCAAAACAGGTGTAATATCTGGTCTGGGCATGCTCCTTTAACCCGCGCATATAACCGATGGAATAAAACGAGGTCAGTATCCAGAGAAAAGAGGAGATCAGGGCAAAAACCATGGAAAAACCGTCAACCCGAAAAACAAGAGAACATCCAGGTAGAACCTCAACGATATGACAGCGGATAACCTGGCCGTGTAATATCGCCGGCACCATGGCAAGGACCATGATAAACTTGACCACTCCGGAGACCACGGACACGGTTTCCCTGCGGTTCGGGTTGTCACGAAAGAGCATGATCAAACCGGCGCCAACAAGGGACACGGTCACAATCAAAACGGGTAATATGGAAAATGTTGTCTGTTCCACCATTTGATCCAAATAAAAATTAATAATAGAAAATCAATAT
>DRLX01000427.1 GCA_011322715.1 Desulfobulbaceae bacterium | reverse complement strand
CTCGGTGCTCGAACAACTGCAGGATTTAGGTTGAAATGATTTTTCAACCGGGTAGTGGAACCTGTCGGCTGAATTTGAGAATGCAGTCTGTTTTCTTTTCGATGCGTTCCTCTTTGCACCGGCAATATAGATCCCGGAAAAAGGAGAAAATATGAAGATTTTTTGCAGTACCCTGTGTCTGTTGATCGCTGTGGTTTGTGCCGGTTTTCTTGGCGGTTGTACCGGTGCCAAAACGTATGGTTCGGTCAAATTCGTCTCGACACCGATCGGGGCCGAGGTCATAAATTTAAAAGATGATACCAACATGGGTATGACGCCGGTGCTGGTGACCTGGGAGGGAAACGAGGAAAAACCGGAATATGTGACGGTCGAATTTCGTAAGACCGGGTATCGGGAAAAAATCACATCTTTCTATGTAAATAAACGGCACGACACCAGAGAGGAGGCCGCATCGGCAGCCCAGCCTATTACCGTTGAACTGGAAAAGAGGAAGAACTGATGAAAGATACTTGTGAAAAAAAAGGGGTGGGAAGCAAATTTTTTCTTCCGGCGGCTTTGATTGCCCTTGTTCTGTTGTCCGCCTGTTCTTCGGCGACCAAAACGGTCAAGTTGAAGATCCATTCCCAGCCGGAAGGCGCCTACATTGTCTATAAAGTAACCGGATCGGAGATTCCCTGTGCCGGTGAGTGGATTTATCTCGGTAACACCCCTTTTCGCGGTGTTCATCAGTTTAATGAAGATGAGCTTGAGGATGCGGATAACATAACTCTGAAGGTCATGCGCCAAGGTTATACCGACCAGATTATCCAGTGGGATGGACCGGGATTCTGGGATGAGGCGGAGGAGAAAGGCGTTATTTTCTGGACGCCGGAACTTATTCCCGAAGCGAAAAATTGATGAACTAGCAAAAAGTCCAGACAATGCTTAAAGATGGCTAAGTAAAAACCCAGATATACAGGTAAGCGCAGACTCCGAGGAGTAGTGTTCTGTGGCGGGTCTTAACTATACACGCAGTATGTTGAGAATTGCCACAGGACACACGACGCAGTAGATCGAAGTTTTTACGACGCCATCAAAATTAAACGGTTGTAGAGCCTATCATGAAGGTTAATGGAGTCAGCTATCGCTCGATTTGGCCTGCTGGGGATGGTCGACGGGTTGAGATCATCGATCAGACCAGGCTGCCGCATGAGTTTGTTATTGTGCAACTGTCAAATCTTGCGCAGACAGCTGATGCCATTCGTCATATGCTGGTCAGGGGGGCGCCGTTGATCGGGGCCACCGCCGCCTATGGATTTTATCTTGGTCTGCATGATGCGTCCGATGACGGAGCATTGCGGCAAATAGCCGAGACCCTCATGTCCTGTCGACCGACAGCGGTTAATCTCCGTTGGGCCATACAACGGATGTTGGCTGTTTTGACGCCGCTGCCGCCGTCTGAGAGGATTGGAGCCGCCTATAAGGAGGCACATGCCATCTGTGAAGAGGATGTGACCACCAATAAGAGTATCGGCAACCATGGGGCCGGTCTGCTGCGGGAGATATGGGAGCGGAAGGGGGCCGGGGAGCCGGTCAACATTCTGACCCATTGCAATGCCGGCTGGCTGGCGACCGTTGACTGGGGGACCGCTCTGGCTCCGGTTTTTCGCGCCCACCTGGACGGTATTCCCGTGCACGTATGGGTGGATGAGACCCGTCCCCGAAATCAGGGCGCTCATCTGACCGCTTGGGAACTGGTTTCAGCCGGTATTGATCATCACCTCATCGTTGATAATGGCGGTGGCCATTTGATGCAGCACGGCCAGGTGGATATCTGTATCGTCGGCACGGACAGGACGGCGGCGAGCGGCGATGTCTGCAATAAAATCGGTACCTACCTGAAGGCCCTGGCCGCCTTTGATAATCAGGTCCCCTTTTATGTGGCCCTGCCCGGGTCAACCATTGACTGGGAAATAATGGACGGGGTAAGGGAGATTCCTATTGAAGAACGGTCGCAGGATGAAGTGTTGTATGTCCAGGGCCTGCATGATGGGCGAGTTGAAAAGGTAGGGATAGCTCCATCCGGGACACCGGCTGCCAACCCTGCCTTTGATGTTACTCCGGCCCGACTGGTGACCGGTCTTATAACTGAACGGGGTGTTTGCGCAGCGGATCGGGACGCGCTGATTGGTTTGTATCCGGAGCATGGCTGATGCTTGCTCATACAAAGAGGTGTGCGCTGGTTGAAACGGCCCGTTCTCTGAATCGGACAGGACTCAACCAGGGAACTTCCGGCAACATCAGCCTGCGCGTGGGCGACGGTTTTTTCATTACTCCGTCCGCCCTTGCCTATGACCGGTACAGACCCGCTGACATAGTTGAACTTGATATGCAGGGCAGGGTGGTCGCCGGGACACGCAAGCCCTCGTCCGAATGGCGGCTGCATCGGGATATTTATGCCCATCGATGCCAGGCCGGCGCCGTCCTGCATGTCCATCCTCCCTGGTGTACCACCCTGGCCTGTCTGGAACTCTCTATTCCTCCATACCATTACATGGTGGCCATTGGTGGGGGCGATTCCATTGCCTGTGCTCCCTATGCTCTTTTCGGCACCGCTGAGCTGTCGGCAAATGTCCTGGCGGCCCTGGGCAATGATCGCAGTGCCTGCCTGCTCGCTCACCACGGCATGGTCTGTTTCTCTTCCGATTTGAAATCCGTTGTCGCCCTGGCCCTGGAGGTTGAAAATCTTGCCCGGGTCTATGTGCAGGCCCTGCAGGCAGGTGAGGTGCCCTTGCTTACCCAGAGCGAAATGGACCAGGTCCGGCAACAATTTGCCGTATACAGAAATGTTGAGCAGGGGAACTGATTTTTCCCTTACGATACCGGTTTACCGGTATCGAGCTGCCCTATCTTCCCCAGTTCCCGGGTCGACAGCCATCCCTTTCTTCCCTTTTTGTCGAGAACGAAAACAAAATCTTTGTAGGTTTTTATGGGTGTCACGATTCGCCCCTCCTGAATTGCGCCTGTTGAGGCGGCCTCGGCAAAGGGTGAGATCTTCAACCGGGTCGATGTCAGAACAACCCCGTCCTGCCGGTGTCGATAGGAAAGCAGAGCCGACGGCAGGGCGAGCAGGGTGCAGACCGACGTGATGACGGCCACGGTTTTGAGGATTTTTATTGACCATGACTTCCTGACAAGGGTCATTATCAGCAGGCTACCGGAAAAGAGTGCAAATGAGATGGTTGCAAGCAGAAGCCACTGGTCCGCGCCAAGGATGGATATCACCCGCTGCCACCACGGCTGATTCGGTTGATACAACCCATTGGCCTTTCGGATGCTTTCCAGGTTGGTATGGATGTCCGGGTCGGTCGGAGCAAGGAGGAGGGCCTGCTCATAGGCCAGAACCGCCGGCCCGATTTTTCCTGACCGGGCATAGCTGTTGCCCAGGTTGTAGAGCAGGGAGGCCGACAATCCTCGATTTTTCGCCGCCTGTCGGTAATAGGTGATTGCGGCATCATAGTCTTTTCGCATGTAAGCCTGGTTCCCCATATCAAAGGAATCCGCCGCCTGCAGGGCTGACAAGGGCAAAAGCAACAGGCAGATGATTAGAAGCGGAAAAATATGCTGAAATGGGTGTGAGAGAGAGTGGTTCATCCTTTGGCCTCCTCGTGCAATATCCGGTATATCCGTTGCATTTCCTCATCGGATATTGTTTCGTCTAAGTAGGCGGCATGCTCCGCTTGCTTGAGGATTTCCACCAGTTGAGAATCCTTTCCCAGCCGTTGTTCAAGGTCTGCAGCGCTGATCGCCCTTGGTTCCACCTTCCAGGCAAAGCCGAATCGGAGCTGAATAATCTCGCGGCAGAGTTGAAGAAATTGACGACTCTTCTTTTCTTCCATGGCCTGCCTGGCCTGGGACAGTAATAGGTCAATTTCCCGGCCTATCTGTTGTTGTCTGATACGTTCAGGGTGGGCGAGCATTTTTTTCTTTTGCCACAGCAGAATAAGTGCCACGCTAAAAGTCAATAGAGCGATAGCTGTCAATGCCTGAAACCACAAAGCACGATAGAGTGGCTGCAGGTTTGTCACCCCTTTGCCGAATCGGGTATGAATCGGCGCCAATGCAACTTCAGGTAAAGAACCTGGTTTTTGTGCTGTTTGCTGTTGTGGTTGCGGCCGGGAAACCCGGGGTTGGGGCGCCACCGTTGTGGCATTTGGGCCGGCACCGGCCTGCATGGTCAGGGCAATGGGATCACTGTACAGGCGGATATATTTTTTGACCTGCG
>DRLX01000426.1 GCA_011322715.1 Desulfobulbaceae bacterium | reverse complement strand
CTGCAGCCGGTTGATCGCCAGGTTTTGGGCAGATACCGAAACGTGGAACTTATTATGATATTTTTCTTTTACAGTTTGTGCAATTTTTGCCGCCAGCGATTCCAGAGGCATGCCCTGTGCCTTGTAGATCCCTAATACAGGGAGGGAAATCGTTCCATCCGGCAACACCATGTACTCACCGTTCATCTGCGTAAAAGGTGCCATGTTGGACTGAAGAACAGAAACGCTTACGTTGACATCTCGTACCTTTTTCAGGAACTGTCGTGTTAATATTTTTTTCAGCTCCAGCGGGGTCTTTCCTTCGGCCATAACCTCTCCGACACTTGGAAGAGTTATCCGGCCATCCATTCGTACAGTCGTCTCCCGATTCAAGGGAGAGTTCCGTTGCAGAAAAATGGAGATACGGTCTCCGGCCATTATATGATAATTATTGTCCTCAAAATTAAAAGAGATCCGAAGAGAATCACCCCGTTCAATGAGGAACTGGCGGGAATTGATCTGCCTGGGTGTGGCTTCAAGCCTGAGAACATCACCGGAAGTCAACCTGTAGGTGGAGACTGGCGCAGGCAGCAGGTCTTTATTTTCATATGATATTTCCACATCTTTCAATGCATCCGGTTGTCTTACGCTGAGTGTTTCCCGGGCTGCACATCCTGACAGGAACAGTGTAATCAGAAGCAGAATAGAGTATTTTCTTTTGGTCATGACGGGCTGGTTAAAAGTTTAAAACCACGTTCGCCGGCAGAGCCACAACAGAGAGCATTGTTTTCTCGCCGTGCAGATTAACCTGAATTTTCCGACCTTGTGTAGCGGCCAATTCAGCAACTTGACTATTCATCCGACAGTACCGTAAGTTTCGATGGTTTTGCCGGCGGGGTCAGTATTGTCAATTCGATGGTCGTGATTGAATGAGGGGGAATGATTAGGGGTGCCCCCACATTCCATGTTGAGGTTTCGATTGCAATGGGTTTATCCATCTTGGCGGTGGGTTCCACATATGCCGCAGGCCACCAGGGCGGCAGGTCAGGGCCGTTGTTGGCAAACGGACTCGGGCCGCTTATGCTTCTCTTGATGGCTGTTTTTTCAACAGCGACATCATGAAGGTCCAGTTCGACTGGATATTCCCGATCCCAGCTGCAACTAACGATATTCACATATAATCTGTTTTTTTCCATATTGGTAGAGGCAATAACATTTATCTCCGGGATATTGTCACGGCTCTCAATCAACCCGATTTTTTTGCTTGAAAAAGTCGGTGACTCCGTTGAGCTTTGCACAAGCTCGGAACCAAAATATGCAGAATACATCATAAAAGCATAATAAGGAACCTTGGCTCGTTTCAGGTAGCTCACCCATCCCATAAGTGAGTCATCAGTAAACTTGAAATAATTCGCCAGCCGAACCCGGGGCTGGGAGAGAAACACCTGGAGAACCCGTGCCACGTAAATGGCTGATCCAAGAGTTTTAACATGATCAATAAATTGTTTATCCGTCAGGGAAAAAAAAGGTCCCCATTCAGTAATGGCAAGGTCGATTTGCTTTTTCTTTTCATAAAGTTGCAGCAGATTTCCTACCCGATCCAAATCCTCTTTAATGGCTAGAGGGAAACTCCACATGGCTTTGTATACATCTTCCGCCGATACGTTTTTATCGAGTTGCGTTAATACCGGCGCATATGCATCATGGAGGGCCAGGAGGTCAATCTGAGCCGCAGCCTGTTGAAGAACAATTGAATTCCAGTCCCCATAGGGGCCAAAGGGAACTGAATATGAGCCGGCCACCCCCAGGGCAATGAGTTTGATGGAAGGGTCGACGGTTTTCATAAGCCGCGCGAATTCAAGATAGGTACCGGCATACCTTTCAGGAGTCATGGTGATGCGTTTCTCCGCCTCAGTTCCGTTCAGATAGAGTTCGTTACCGATTTCCCAGTATCGGACAGGAATGGGCGTGGGGAAACCATCCTGCTTACGCCGTGCATTACCCGGATTATTCATGTAGTCGACCCAGTCCGCCGCTGACCGGGCACTCCCTGTCCCCACATTAACGGTGATAAGGGGCGAGCTGCCTAGAGAGCGGCACAGGGAAAGGAGCTCCGGGGAACCGAACGTATTTTTGGAGGAGGCCGAGTCGGTCTGATGAGGCCTGATCGGCCTGAGTGAGCGGGGACCGGTACCATCTTTCCATTGGTAATAGTCGGAAAGTGTCCCGCCGGGAAAGCGAATCAGAGAAAGATGCTGTTCCGAGGCCAACCGGACCAGCACGGGATCAAGTCTTTTTTCACCGACATTCCAGAACCCATTGCCGTTATTAAACCACTCTACATTGGTCCCATAAAGTTCTCTGGGAATTGCTCTCAATATTTGCTTCGGGAATATAGAGATAACCAGCGGGGCAACCGGTTGACTCCTATCCAGTGCCCATCCGCTCGAACCGGTGACAAAAAACAAAAGGAACAAGAAAAAAGGAACTTTTTTTCCATAACCTGAGAACATCATGGGCATCAATCCTCTTTGATTGATAAATAATTTTTCTTTACTGTTGCCGGAAGGCCGGCCGCCAAGGAATGTTCCGGTATGGAAGTGAGCACCACCGCCCCGGCAGCGATAGTCGTGTTTTTTCCTACGGTTATTCTGCCCAGCACCTTTGCGCCGACACAGATGACGCAGTTGTCTTCTATAACCGGAGTTCCGTCATCGTCCCGTATCCCGCCTCGTCCACCAAGGGTGGCCTGCCCATAAAGTTCGCAGTTATCTCCTATTACGGTATTGTTGCCGATGACAACACCAACCGAATGAATAATAGTGACGCCTTTCCCCATGCGGCAGGAAGGAAAAATATCCGCACCGGTTAAAAAGACGTTGGTTCTGCGAATCAATGCAGGCAGCAGAGGAATGCCGGCCTGAAAGAAAAAGTGCGCAAACCGGTGCAGCAAAACAGCCTGATTTCCCGAATCAACAAGGAGACGGACGATTTTTCCGATCAGACCGACTTTTTTCTGCCGACTTCTCTGTATATCTCGAGTGTTTGACATACCGTTGTATTCCAATCAAAACGTCTGCAACAGGCCATTCCCTGTTGCCGTAATTTTCTTTGCAGCTCTCCATCATTATACAATGTCACAATTGCATTGGCCAAATCATGTGGTGAATCAACTTGAAAAAAGAAGGCGGCACCATGAAATATTTCCTGGTGAACAGCAATATCCGAACAGATGACGGGGATTCCGCAGGCCATGGCCTCAAGCG
>DRLX01000425.1 GCA_011322715.1 Desulfobulbaceae bacterium | reverse complement strand
GATGTCAGAGCCGCGGTGGCGCAGGCGGAAGAAATAGGGTGAGACTTGACAGGTGCCCCTGTTTCAGGTAAGGATCTGGTAATTACGGCGGAAAATTATTGTAAAGTTTTGTTGATTGAACGAATGTTTCAATCCAAAACAGGTGAGCGAATACGTGGTTATGAATACTTTGATGACGCGGAGACGGTTTTTATCATCAGCCATGCTCGGCACGATCGGTCTGGCCCTGCAGCAACCGGTACGATGCCTGGCAATGCCTGAAAATCGAACACTTCATTTTTATCATACCCATACCGGGGAAAAGCTCGCTGTTTCCTACGGCTGTCCCGGTTGTTACGATTCCCAGGCTTTGCACCGGGTCAACCATTTTCTCCGTGATTTCCGAACTGATCAAGTCCATGCTATCGACCCGAAATTGCTGGATATCCTTTTTGATGTCCAATGCGCTCTCGGCCACAGGGGTACCTTTGAGGTCATTTCCGGCTATCGTTCGCCAAAAACCAACAGGCTCCTTCGGGCGCGCAGTTCCGGCGTGGCAAAACACAGTCTGCACATGGACGGCAAGGCCATTGATATTCGTCTGACCGGAGTGCGGACCAGCAAGATCCGGCAATGCGCACTCTCCCTTAAACGAGGCGGTGTCGGCTATTATAGAACTTCCGATTTCGTCCATCTTGACACCGGCCGCGTACGTCATTGGTAGCCCCGGTTTTTCCATTGCCGATGGTCGTGGAACGGTTCCTTACATCCGTATGTCCACCCGGGGTTTGGCTGAAGCATCTTTTTCGATCCGGGTGGTACAGATAAGAAGCCGGTCCTTGTCGCAGCCGTATTGCTCCACCAGATGTTCCTTCACGTTCTGCGCCCGTTTCTGACCAAGCTCCATCAGTCTGTTTCGGTCCCTGTCACTGAGCTGTATCGGCTTGTCGTTCTTTTTTTCGTCTTTCTTGGTCCTGTCCGGATCCGCTTCCCATGCCGAAACTTTTGGACAGAGTCGAAAATCGACCTCCGGTTTATCCTGCAGTATCTTGGCCAACCGCTTGAAATAATCTTCACTTTTTTCCGGAAGACCGTCGTCGCCTGGTTTGAACACGACGGGTGGCAACCGAACCTCAAGAATCCGGCTGCCGACTTCCATACCGACCCAGGCCAGGGCACCATATGGTCCAAGGGCATAGACAAGGTAGCCGGAAGCGGCTGGAACAATGGCCTTGCCAAGCGCGGTGATGAGAATATCAGAGATACCGACACTGAGTTTGTCAATGGGGCCGCTTAAGGGAACATTCAGAGTAATGGTGTCCTTGCGGTCCCTGAGCATGGCCAGGGCGGAATCAAGCGGTACGGGCAGCTTGTTGTCAAGTTTTTTCGCCAGCTCCTTTGAAATGGTACTGGTCTTGAGTTGTTGAAGCACCACCTCGTTCTTCATGTCCAGTTGGCGTTTTTTCAGGGAAATATCACTTGTCAGGCGCATGGACCCACTTGCCAGTGCCACCCCGACCGCTTGTACCGTGTAAGCGGAAAGATGCGAAAGAGGATAATTTTTCAGGCTTATGTGTAATTTCAGGGCAAGTTCCTGTAGAAAAGGTGCAATGGTTCCGGTTATCTTCAAGGGCGCCCTTTTTTCCAACGTTCCCATCATGCGGAGGGACGCGGGTTTGTCCGGTTTTTTCGAATCAAGTCCCTCTATCTGCAGAGTCTTGATGCCCAGATTGCTGGTAAAGGGAACCTCCAGGGTGTGATCCTCAAAGTGGATGGCGTTCTTTCCACGCAAGGTCACCTTGGCAAGAGCAATGGGTGGGGCCTCTGTTTTTGGGTCCTGTGAAGTCTTTTTCTTGGTTGATTTCCCGGCAGCAGGGTCGCGCATAGCGGCAAGCCGTTTTGCAAGGACAAGACCTCCGTCTTTTTCCCGTACCAGGGTACAGAATAGATCGGAAAAGCTCAAAGAATCTCCACGTAGACCGGACTTCGAATTCCAGTCGATTTTTGAAAGTGCGGCACCGCCTATTGTACAGATATTGCCTCCGGTTTTTTGGGAGGTTCCAAGAAAAAAGAGATCATCGAAATTTATACGATCAATGGAAATCCTGCCGGCACTATCGGCTGCGAGATGACGGATTTCAAGACTGTTTAATCCAGTCAGTTTTGCATTGTTTTTCTTTGCCGTAATTATCGGGGTCTGGGCCGTCACCCTGGCGATTGTATAGGTCTTCAGATCCGTACTGTGCAGATCGTGTACGGTGATGTTGGGCACGGAAACGGCAAGTGGCATACTCCCGTCGACTTGTATTGCCAGATCGTCTGCCGTGGCCTTGCCGATTGTGATTGTGCTTCCCCCCGGAGCCTGGACGGCCTCGATCGTGAATTGTTTCAGATCGGCAAGGGGAGATTTTTGCTTAGTGGAATTAATGGTTAAACCATTTGCTTTCAGTGATCCGGTTCCCTGGACGGTAAGGTTCTTTTTCAGAGAAATTTTCCCTTTATTGGTAATATCAATTGATTGCTGATGTATGGTAAGCCCAGCCCCTTTGAGGTTAAAGGATATATCCTTACCGGCAATGGTAGTGTCAAGCTGAAGCTGAAGGGGGATTTTTGGACCGAAGTCGACGTTGATACGTCCGGAGTTTGTCAGGGATTTCTGGGTATAGTGGAGGGAATCGGCCAGGGAAATAACGAGACCTTTGCCGGTAAGTTTTCCCAGCGTCTTGACGGCAGATTGTGGCCGCTTACCCATTTCTGCTTCATAGGAGATTGCCCCGTTCCAGGATATCCGCTCACTTTTGGTAGCAAGTCGGATCTCCGGGTCCTGATCAGCAAAAGTTGGTTGCTCGGCAATGAGTTGTCCCTCGACGGTCACCGCTATGGGCGTGTTTTTGGTGCCGGAGCTAAAGTGAATCCGTCGATTTTTACCCTGCCATACGAGGGACTTCATCCCGGCGCTGAGGGGCGGCATGGAAAAAGTTGGTTTTTTCAGGGCAAGCCCGGTAGTGGCGTCAACCTTGACTGTATCATCAATAGTGACCTTTACCTCGCCGTTGATATCAACGGCAGGCCCTCGTACCTTGATAACCGGATCGGGAATGTCCACACCAATATCTTTTCCGGTTAATCTGCCGTTAACATCGACTTTGATTCCCTCTTTCTCCGTCATGGAGAAATGAATTTTTCCCTTTTCCCAGCGTACCGGAGCTCCCTTGACGGAAAAGGATCTGCCTGCAATATGACCCCTGTCTACGCTAAGCATCCCGTTATAATCAACGAAAATATCGCCGGTATCCGTCATCCTGAACATGGTTTTTCCGTCCACGGAGGCGCTGCCGGTAAAGGGCCTGAGAGTAGGTTGAAGAAAGGCGCTCAAGTTATTCAGGGCAAAATCCGCCACATGAACATCGCCTTTGGCGACAATTTCGGGAGTAATTCGTAAGGTCTGCAGGTCTACAGTAACCGGTGCGCCGTTAATGGTGCCGGACAGGGTAAAGGCCCCTGATTTGTCCCCGGGTGCGGTGGTGAACTTGGTCAGGGAGGCATGGTCCACCTTGAGAGTCAGGTGCAGGTCCGGCATGGTGAATCGGACGGTGCTGTCAGCCATTTCAATGTGATTGGCGGAGAAGCTCCAGAGAGAGTGCTGTGGTTGGCTTTGTTCAGTGGCGGCAGGTGATGCGGGAGGAGCGGGAGAAGTCGTATAGGAACCGAATCGCATGCGGCCGTCTTTATACAGCTCAATATCAAGGCTGATTCCTTTAAGAATGCTGCTTTGCACCACCGCCCGTTTGCCGAAAAGCTGCAGCATGGCAATATCAACAGTAATATCGGCATCGGCAAGGACCGTTGCCCCGCCTATTTGGACGGTAACCCCTTGAAGGCCCGCTTTTCCGGTAAAGGGATTAATCCGTACATGCTCAATAACGGCCTTGTCGGCACCATTGTCGATCAGCCATTTGCTGAGATAGTATTTCGAGGCCACCGGCAGGATTATCAGGAAAGCCGTAAGGCTGAGCAGGAAACCGCAGAGAATAAGGAACCAGGTTTTTTGCCGGAAAGGCTTGTTCATTTGTCTGTTGGTCATTGCAGGTAACGGAAATGAATTATCGTTTGGGCAGGTAGATGTTGAGGATAACGCTGCCGGCCATACCGGCAAGAAGAGAGGCTGCAAAAACGGCAATTTTTGCCTCGGCAAGCTGTATCGGATCTGTAAAGGCAAGCTCACTTATAAATATGGACATGGTAAACCCTATTCCTCCTAACAGGGAAACTCCCCAGAGCTGGCCCCAGGTGACTCCTGTCGGTAACGTGGTCCAGCCGCTTTTGACCATGGCAAAGCTGAAACCAAGGATGCCGATCTGCTTGCCCAGGAACAGACCGGCGATAATACCGAGGCTGATTCCATCGGGAAAAGTGGACAGAGTTTCTTGATTGATTGTGACTCCTGCAGCAAAGAGTGCAAACAGAGGGAGGATCAGGAACGCCTGCACCGGATGCAGGGCCTCTTCCATGCGGATACCGGCGGGAATCATCCGTTGGGCGGCCAGATAAATTTGTTCAATGGCAATTCGTTGTTGCTTATCGGCGACCATGGAATGTCGGGTGAGGTTGGTTTTCTTCAGCCAGGATTTGTGACGTTTTATCGTTGCGAAGAAGATGCCTGGTTCCATGGTCGCTTTGACTGGAATAATCAAGGCAAGCAGCACACCGGCAATGGTGGCATGAATACCGGACAGAAAGATACAGACCCAGACTGCAAAACAAAGACAAAAGAAGAAGAATGGATTGTCGGAGTGATTTTTTATGAGGAGAAACAGCAGGCTCAGAAAGAGGAAGGCGGCTCCAAGGGCCGGAAAAGATATACGGTCCGTATAGAAAACAGCGATAACCAGGACCGCCAGCAGGTCATCAACAATGGCAAGGGCCGTGAGGAAAATTTTAAGCCCTATCGGCACCCGCCGACCAAAGAGAGCCAGCAGGCCGAGGGCAAAGGCAATGTCCGTGGCCATGGGTACGCCCCAGCCACTTGCCGAGGACCCGGCCGGGTTAAAAAAAAAGTAGATCAATGCAGGCAGTACGGCACCGCCGACAGCCGCCATGACCGGCAAGACAGCCTTTTTCAGGGAAGAAAGTTCGCCGATCAGTATTTCCCGCTTTATTTCCAGGCCGACGACGAAAAAAAAGATGGTCATGAGGCCGTCTTTGACCCAATGGTCAAGTGAGAGCTGATATTGGCGGCCGTTAAAATGAGTGCCGATTCCCAGGTGCCCGAGTTTAAAATAATAATCGGACCAGGGGGAATTTGCCCAGAGAACGGCGGCCAGGGTCGCCAGCATCAGGACGATGGAGCTTGAAGTCTGCGAATGCAGGAAACGTTCAAACTGATTTTTACTTTTAATAGGTGCTGCACTCATAGTGGTTCCGGACAGTGGAAGAGGATCTCAGAGTACTACTTTTCTTGAAAATCTACTATACCGGTTGTCACGGTTTATGGCAAATTTGTGATTGAAAAGATACCGTTTATCTGAAGGGTGCCTTGAAAAAATAGAATTTTCGTTCGAGGTCAGGTAAGCGTAGACTCCGAGGAGCAGGAAAATTAAAAAGCGCAGCATATTGATCATATGTGAGAATTTTTCATTTTTTTGTGACGTAGAGATCGGGCGAAAAGACCATTTATGGACAGGCACTAGTTACGGCCCGTCTTGCATGAAGAGCACCAGAAAGCCGCCTGCTGCAATCAGGATGCCGGTCAGGCCGATAGCTGTTGCAAACAGGCCGTAATCAGCCATCCGGGTGATTACGGCAGGCATAATTCCGCCGCCGATGACAAAGGCAAGGGGGATGGTGAGAGAAACGGTTATTCCCCGAGTTTCCGGAGGGCCGATCCGGGAGAGCAGCGCGAAACCGGCAGGAAAAAAACAGACGGCAAGGATCGGCTGCACCCATATGGCGATATGGAGGAGTTGCCGATTTTGTGTAAGGAGAATGGTCATGATGCCGCTGCAGAACAATACCAGACCTATTGCCCGACGATGACCAAAATAATCGGCAAAAAAACCACCGGCAAGAGCAGCGCCGAGGGTAGGTATCCGGGAAGCGCCGATAAGCATATTGGCCTGGTGTTCGGTAAAACCATGCACGCTTATCAGGTATGTCGGCAGGACGGAAAAAATTCCCAGAGTCGAAGTGATGCCCAGTGAAAAGAGAATGACCATAATATGAAAATCTCTGTGACGCAGGAGAATGCGATAAAGGTTAATATCTGGTTTCGGCGTCCGTATTCGTACGTCCCTGCCCCACAAGGCGTAGAGAAGGCAGGCCACCAGAAGAAAGGCGATGGGTAGCCTGATCAGTTGTCTCCAAGAGAGGTGGGGCAGGAGAAGAGCGACGTACATGGGGGCCGTTAGAAAGGCAAGATTTGGGGCCAATTCATGGACGGCAAATGCTCTGCCTCGAAGATGGGGCGCAAACAGGCTGGATATCGTCGCAATGGCGGATGGAAGATAGGTACCGGCGGAGAGGCCGACCAGGAAAAAAGTCGTTCGGATAACAGCGATGTTTGTCGTCAGAGAAAGCAGGCCGAGGGAGAGGCCGATTCCTGCCATGGAAAGAATAATGGAACGTTTGTGGCCGATGCAGGAAGAGATAAAACCCGAGGCAAGGAGAGAGAGAAAATAGCCGCAGCTGATAAAGAAAAAAAATAAACCAGCCTGGCCGTGCGTGAGATGAAGGGTTCGCTCAAATTCCGGCAGAAGAGGAGCGGAGAAAATCCGGGAAAAAAAGTTAAGATAAAAAATCCCGCCCAACAGGAAGAGGGCAACAATGGAATGGTCCGACCGGAACACAGCATTGCCGGCTTGTCGTACAGTCGCTGTATCGTTTGTTTCTCTTGCTTTCAGGTGGCGTCCGTCTGGTCCGGAGTGATTTCGTTATGTTCTTCCGGAGAAATTTCTGGGGTTGGTTTCTGGTGCCGTTCACGAACCGCTTTGGGGATCTTTGATTCCGGCAAAACGTATTCGCGAATTTTTTCTATTTCCACAGCGAGTCCGACTTCCGCCTGACATGTGGGACAGTCTTTCACATGACGATCAATAAATTCCATCATGCGGGCAGGGGCCATGGTTTCCTGTTCAACCCTGGTGTACCAGTCTTTTGCCAATCGTATCAGCTGATTACAATTCATACCGTGATAAAGCTCGACTCTGTTCCCGGCGTGGTTCCGGGCATGAAATAAGAAATGAACAAAAACAACATATTAATTCAGTATAATAAAAAGTTGTTTTTCAGGTCAATAGTTATTACATTTCGACATGCGGAAGTGGAAAGGGCACTGGTGGCCCTCCCGGACTTCAAATCCGGTGTAACGGGCGAATAACCTGTTAGGTGGGTTCGATTCCCATGCACTTCCGCCAGTTTTTTTTGTACGTCGTTCCTCTGAAGAATTCACGCCGTCTGTCTCTCTACCAGCAGCGGATATCCCATTTCTTCTCTCTGGGCCACATAGGCCCGGGCCACTGCACGGGCAATCTGACGAATTCTGCCGATGTATCTTGTTCGCTCGGCAACGGAAATTGCTTTGCGGGCGTCAAGCAAGTTAAAGGTGTGGGAACATTTCAGACAGTAGTCATAGGCGGGGAGGATAAGGTTTTTTTCGACAAGGCTATGGGCATCCCGTTCATAGTTGTCAAAGGCGTTGACCAGGTCTGCAACGTTGGCCTCTTCGAAGTTGAATGCGGAAAATTCACGTTCGGCCTGTTGAAAGATCTGTCCATAGGTCACCTGTTTATTCCAGCGGATGTCATAGACGGAGTCGACCTTCTGCAGGTACATGGCGATTCGCTCAAGGCCATAGGTCACTTCCACGGTAATGGGCTTTAAATCAATTGATCCAGCCTGCTGAAAGTAGGTAAACTGCGTGATTTCCATACCATCCAGCCATACCTCCCAACCAAGTCCCCACGCGCCCAGAGTTGGTGATTCCCAATCATCTTCGACAAATCGGATGTCGTGCTCGAGGAGGTTGAGACCGAATTGTTTCAGGCTTTCCAGGTACATGTTTTGAATGTCCTTTGGGGAAGGCTTGATGATGACCTGATATTGATAGTAGTGTTGAAGCCGGTTGGGGTTTTCTCCATAGCGACCGTCGGTCGGACGTCTGGAAGGCTGTACATAGGCGGCCTTCCAGGGTTCGGGTCCCAGTGCCCGGAGCAGGGTGGCGGGATGAAAGGTGCCTGCTCCGACCTCCATATCATAGGGCTGCATAACGACGCAACCCTGTGAGGCCCAGTAATTATTGAGGGCGGCAATGATATCTTGAAAATACATGATAAGTGGTATTTTTGTAATATTTCAGTACATATTTCGCGTTGCGAAAAAAGAGCCCGTTTTTCCTTCCATCGACAAGAGAGTTGATGGAAAAATGGGATAGGCCCACAGAATTTATTTTTTGTCGATGGACAAACCTGTATTTTTGGCTACAGGCTACCTACAATAAAACCCATAGTCTACCACAGCAGGGAAAGGGGGTAAATATCTTTTCACAATTCGACCGGTCGCTGATGCCGGTCAGGGTGCTGCAATCTATTTTTATCGGTCGGCCGACCATTGCCGTGGTCGGCCTGTCCCCGAAAGAGCATCGGCCCAGCCATCAGGTTGCCCGGTATCTGCTTGATGTGGGCTGTACGATTATTCCCGTCAATCCCGGACAGGACAGGATCCTTGGTCTGCCATGCTATCCCGATCTGCTCTCCATCGGCAAGTCCGTCGATGTGGTCGATATTTTTCGTCGGGCCGACCAGGTGTTGTCGATTGTGCACGATGGTGTCTCTATCGGCGCAAAGGTCATCTGGATGCAGCAGGGCATCGTCAACGAAGAGGCCGCCGAGCTTGCCCGGAAGGCTGGGATTGAGGTCGTTATGGATCGCTGCCTTAAAAGCGATCATCAATGGCTTGTCTCCGGATTCTGATTTTTGATTTAAATTTTTCGATAATTATCTGAATTTCTTCCATGGAACCACAATTTATCCGCATTCGTGGCGCACGAATGCATAATCTGAAGAATATTTCCGTTGATCTGCCGCGCAATAAACTGGTGGTGTTTACCGGGTTGTCCGGATCCGGAAAATCGACTCTGGCCTTTGATACCCTGTATGCCGAGGGCCAGAGGCGTTATGTTGAATCGCTCTCCACTTATGCCCGGCAGTTTTTAGGGCAGATGGACAAACCGGATGTCGATCTTCTTGAAGGTCTCTCTCCGGCGGTTTCCATTGAGCAGAAGACAACCAGTAAAAATCCCCGCTCCACCGTAGGCACGGTGACCGAGATTTATGACCATCTACGCCTCCTCTTTGCCCGGGCCGGTCAGCCCCATTGTCCCAAATGCGGTGATCCCATCCGTTCCCAGTCCATTGAGGACATGGTGGAGATTTTGTTGCAGCGGCCTGAAGGAGAAAAAATTATTCTCCTGGCCCCTCTTGTCATCGGTAAAAAGGGGCGGCATGAACAGGTACTTCTGCAGTTGCGTAAAGAGGGCTATGTCCGGGTCCGGATCAATGGTGAAATTGTTTCCTTGTCGACGGATATCTCTCTTGAAAAGAACAAACACCATACCATTGAAGCGGTGGTTGATCGGTTGGTGATTAAGCCTGGTCTGCGCCGGAGACTGGAGGAATCGGTCAGTACGGCGATCAGGCTCAGCGAGGGGACCATACAGGTTGTTTTCCCGGTAACGGGGGAGGAGATGCTGCTCAGTGAGTCGGCGGCCTGTCATCGCTGTGGTATTTCGGTGCCGAATCTGTCCACCCAGTTGTTCTCCTTTAACAATCCTCAGGGGGCCTGCCCCGTGTGCAGCGGACTGGGCGCCAATCAGTTTGTTGACGAGAAGCTCGTTGTTCCCGATGAAAGTTTAAGTCTCAATGAAGGAGCGATTGCCCCCTGGAACCGCCGTAAACTTGCCACCTATTCAACCCAGTGGCTGCAGGCCCTGTCCCGTCATTATGGATTTGATCTGGATGTCCCGTTTAAACGGCTGCCTAAGAGCGTCCAAAAAAAAATACTGCAGGGAACGGGTCGTGAGAAAATTGAATTCCATCACCAACGGGGCCGGAGACGGCTTGTTTCAACGATTCGATTCGAAGGTATTATTCCCCGGCTGAATCGTCTCTTTCGAGAGACGTCGTCGAACCGGGTGCGCGAGGAGGTGGCCCGTTTTATGAACGAGCAGCCCTGTCCGGGGTGCCATGGTGCACGGCTGAAAGAAGAGGCCCTTGCCGTGCGCATCGGCAGGTGGTCGATTATGGAGATGACGGCCCTTTCCATCGAGCAGTTGATTGATGAACTTGACGGAATAAAATTTCAGACCCGTGAAGCCTTTATTGCAGAACCGATATTAAAGGAGGTCCGGGAGCGGTTGTCCTTTCTGCAGGGGGTTGGCCTCGGCTACCTTTCTCTGGACAGGAAGGCCGGCACTCTTTCCGGTGGTGAGGCCCAGAGGATTCGTCTTGCCTCACAGATTGGTTCCCGACTGGCCGGTGTTTTATATATCCTTGATGAACCAAGCATTGGTTTGCACCAGCGGGATAATAACAAGCTGATAAAGACCCTGCTCAGTCTTCGTGATCTCGGTAACACCGTTATCGTGGTAGAACATGATACCGATACAATCGCCACCGCCGACCATGTCCTTGATATCGGCCCCGGGGCCGGGGTACACGGTGGAGAGATTCTGTATTCCGGTAACGTTGCCGGCCTGCTTGATTGTCCGGAATCATTGACAGGCGCCTATCTTTCCGGCAGGCTTGCTATTGAAGTGCCTAAAAAACGCAGGCGCATTCCAAAGACAAAAGCACGTTGCCTGATTGTGAACAATGCATCGGTCAATAATCTTCGTAATGTGAAGGTCCGTTTTCCGCTGGGCGTGTTGACCTGTGTAACCGGAGTTTCCGGGTCCGGCAAAAGTTCGCTGGTCATTGAGACCCTGTTTAAGGAAATCAGACGCTATTTTCAGGAAGGAAGATATCGGCGCGGAGCAAAAGAGAAAATCACAGGTCTGGACCATATTGACAAGGTCATTGATATCGATCAGAGCCCGATCGGGAGAACACCCAGATCAAATCCTGCGACTTACACAGGGGTATTGACTCCGATTCGTGAACTACTGGCCCGGTTGCCGGAATCCAGAGCCAGGGGATACAAGATCGGCCGTTTCAGCTTTAATATCAAGGGAGGTCGCTGTGAGGCCTGCGAAGGGGACGGGGTCATTCGGATTGCCATGCATTTTCTGCCCGATATTTATGTGACCTGCGAACAGTGTCAGGGCAGGCGCTACAACCGTGAAACCCTGGAAATACGGTATAAGGGGAAAAATATCGCCGATATCCTGGCCATGACCGTCGAGGAGGCTCTGGAGTTTTTTAACAATATCCCTCCTGTCAAAAACAGGCTGCAGACCGTTTTTGATGTGGGGCTTGGCTATATTACCCTGGGACAGTCTTCCGTTACCCTGTCCGGTGGCGAGGCCCAGCGGGTTAAGCTTGCCAAGGAGTTAAGCCGTCGCTCAACCGGCAAGACCCTCTATATTCTGGATGAGCCCACCACCGGTCTGCATCCGGCCGATATCAGGCATCTGCTTGCAGTGCTTGGTCGACTTGTCGACAGCGGCAACACTGTGGTGGTCATTGAACATAATCTGGATGTGATCAAAACGGCTGATTATGTAATTGACCTTGGACCGGAGGGGGGAGACGGGGGTGGAAGGGTTGTCTTCTGCGGTACTCCGGAAGAGGTTGCCGACTGTCCGGATTCCTATACCGGCAGGTTTCTCAAACAGACCCTGGGTGAAAAAAGCGGTTGAGCAGTGAGCGGTTGTAATGGTAAGGTGAATATATAATAATCTTCCTTTAATGTTTTTATGGATTTATAACTACTTAAAAAGAGGGAAAAAGCGATGAGTGAAGAGCAGACAAATGCTGAAGAGTTGCCGGTCTTTCGGATGCAGAAGATGTATGTCAAAGACCTTTCTTTTGAAAGTCCCAATGCGCCCGGGATTTTTCTGGCCAGGAACCAGGAACCCAAGGTGGACTTCAACCTCAAGTTGAGCAACCAAAAGGTTGATGATGATCATTTTGAGGTGACCATCAATATGACGGCCAAGGTGCTTGATAAGAATGCGGATGACACCGTGATGTTCATTATCGAGATTGAGCATGCCGCCGTCTTCCTGTTGAAAAACATTCCGGCGGAACACCTGGAGCGGGTGATGGCGGTTGACTGTCCATTGATGCTTTTTCCCTTCACCAGGCAGATCGCCAGTCAGCTCTCCGTTGACGGCGGTTTCATGCCATTTCTTATGGAACCGATTAATTTTGTCGCCCTGTATGAAAACTCGCAACGGGAAAAGAAAGACTCGTAAGCGAACGAAACAAAGCACAAAAAAAAAGGGGTTGGTCATTGTAATGACCAACCCCTTTTTTTGTTACCTTGTGATTATTTCAATAATTACAGGCTTTGAGCAAAGTTGTCAACAAGGGTTGATACCGCTTTTTCCGTTGCTGCCTCAAAAAGGGCATCATACTGGTAATCGGCAAAGAAGGTCTTGGGCGATACCTTGACATCAACCCGGTTGGTCCAGACCACATCGCCGGTATAGGCATCCTGCACCCAGATACGCAACTGGACAACCGCCTGGGGAGTTTTGCCGGTTTTGTGGGCCATGTGACCAAGCCCGGCCCCGACAGCCCCCCAGACAATGGCGTTTGATGCTGAGGCATCGGCGGAGCCGAAAAGCTGGTTGGAACCATCCGAATCCCAGGGGCCATTGGCCCAGGAGTTACCGGCAATGGCGCCATAGGTACCACCGGCCAGCATATTGCCCCAGTTGTCATATTTGTCGGAGCTGGCCTGTCCAAAGGCCAACTTGTTGCTGGCGCCGGTGATAAAGCCGATTAATCCTTTTTTCATCGGCGACCAGGAGGGGTCCTGCCGGCTTTTGTACTGAATGATCCGTCCGCGCAGAATATAGTCGGCATTGAAATGACGGCCTATTTTGACGATTTCCTGTTGGGTCAAGCCATGGGTGCCGGGACTGCCCAAAACGGGTTTATTGGCGCGTTCTCTGCGCGACATCTCGTCATATCGTTGCAACTCGGCCTTCATCTTACTTGACCATTCACCATTTTGTATCTCATCTTCAAGAGAGGCGTTGCTCTTTTTCTCATAGGCAACCACATTGATGATATGCTGATCGGCAAGATAGCGGAACACATCTTCCTGTACGGGCAGACGAAAGCTGTTGCTGACCAGTTCATCGGTGAGGCCGGCATTGATATACAGGCTCCTGTGATAGGCGGAGGCAATATCATCTCCTTCCGAGTAGTCGGCAAAGGGGAGGATGACAATGGTTTTATCACCCCCTGCCGAACTCTTTTTCACCAGCAGCTGTTTCAGGGATTCGGTAACGGTCTGACCGCAACCACTGATGAGAAGTGCCATCAAACCAACAAGCAGGTAGCGGCAGTAATTCATGGTCTTTCTCCTGTTGCTCAATCGTTGTCTATATGTAGTT
>DRLX01000424.1 GCA_011322715.1 Desulfobulbaceae bacterium | reverse complement strand
GTGATCTTCCTTGTAAAAAGACCGGGCCACCGGCAAAATCCCTCGCCGGGTTTGTGATTCAAATGGCGGACGGATAAGCTGTTTCAGCTTTTCCCTGGCCGTTTGGTCCCATTCATCTTCGTCTTTCGGCGAATAGACCGGGTCCATATTCCTGATGACCTGGGATTTTAAAATATCTCCCCATTCACCAAGAAAATCAGCCAGCTTTATTGTTTTGGGTTGCGCCTGTTCCGGATCATCAAGAACTTCTGCTTCCGGCTCAGGTGTGAGTGTGGCGGTTTCCATTGTTTTCTTTCCTCCCGTTGTAACCAGGAGAAAGAGAACAATACCCCGACAGGGGAATTGCAACGCTCTTCCCCCGGTGGGTGATTTTTTGATTTTGCGTAAGTCAATTCAGATAGTGCATGGAGATTCCCTCGAGGATTCGTTCCTGAAGGGAGTCGTCCCTGGGCCAGCTGACAAGGTATGCCTCCTGCAACTCTTCTCCACCAAAGGAGTAGAGCTTTTCAGGCTGCAGCACCTCGTCCCACAGCCAACCCTGCCACTCCGGTTTGAGGGGAATGGTGGTGGCCGCATCTAACAACAGAAATGCCCGATCCAGTATGGTGGGCATATCCGGGCCATAGACAAACGCGGTTTGTCCTGATTTGTCCGATGGGGCTGCCCCCTCTGCAAAATAATCCGTACTCACCAGTACCTTGTTGACGGTTTCACCAATCTTTCTGGTGCGGCAACTCCGCAATCCGCCCGGGAACCCCAGTTCACGGCTTGTTCGTACCGGTCCCAGGAATTCAAACTCCTGAACAGGATCATCCGGGCTTGAGACCCGGCAGGTATCGCCGCCGTACAGAATGGCCGCCAATGCCTTCACATTGGACGGGGTGCCGATAAGGCTTAAGAAACAGGCAAGCAGTTCCGGCCCCGCAGCCCTGGCTATCAGGGCATCGCAATAGGTGACAAAACCGGCTGCCTGAATTTTCAGATAGTTATGGTTCATGGTGGTATCTCTCCTGAAAGTAAAAAACAGGGAGATACCCCATGCGGGGAGATCTCCCCGTTTGGGATTTTTTTGTTCTACGGTTTGGGTAAAGAGTGGAATGCGGTCAACTCCACGCTGATCCCGAGCTTGCGACCAATCCCAACGCATTCCCAACAGGGAAAACGATTGGTGGACTGGTACCGGACATTTGCCCGGACCTGTTCCAGGGTGGTCGCCCCGGTTTCACGCAGATGTTGCAATTCCTTCCTGGTCAGTTTCTCCTGCCATCTCATGGTCATCACCTCCTACTGAACCGTGATCAGCTCAGCGGTCTGCATGTCAATGACCTTGACGGTCGGGATGTACTGGTCCCTGGTGGTAATGGAACCTTCGCCCGAGTCGTTCTCACGAACATTGATAACCTTCTCGGACTTATGCACCACACCCTTGATAACCAGTTGCCGGCCATCCTTTTCAATGGCTCCGTTCATGTAACCGCCTGCCAGCATCAGGGCCAGGTGGCCGTTTTCCAGCGGGGTCAATGGACGGATCTCGTTGTTTTTCCTGGGTGTCAATTCCGCCAAGACATTTTTGAGTATTCCAGCCTTGCGAACAAGGGGAAGTGCCTCCAGCGGATCGATGTTTCTGGCCCGGAAGGTGGTCAGCGGCTTGGCCGGGGCTGGAACGGTAATGGACACGGGAGCAATATGTTCAAGCGTCTCAACCTCGTCCATAAACACCTCGGGCTCCATGCCGGCCAACTTTTCCAGATGGGCCTGTGTCTGTTCTGCTTCCTCCTTGGGAACAAGCAGTTTATTTCTGCCAAACACGATGCACTGCCGAAAGGTTTGAAATTCATCTTCCGGGAAACCAAGTACCTGAACCTTGAAATACCGGGCCAGGGGTTTGGCGCAGTGTTTAAGAATGTAATAGGGGATAACCAGAACCAGATAGCCGCCCTGCTGCAGGATGCCTAAATAGCGCCGCAGAAACTGAACTTCCAGCCGTTGCGATTTTGCGCCATCGGAAACACCATCATCATAAGGCGGGTTCAGGTAGAGCAGGCCAAAGGTATTGGGTGAAACCTGCATTTCCGTCAATGCATCTCCCCACAGCACCCTGGTCAACCGCGACCTGGCCGCATGGGCTCTCTGGTGATCCAGCTCTATTCCATAGGTAGTCAGGTTTCGTGCGCCGTCTGCCAGCCGGGAAAGGGTTTTTCCCGTTCCACAGCATGGGTCAAGCAGTCGGGCACCCTCCTCAAATGATATTTTCGATTTCAGCAACTCGCAGACCGTATCCGGGGTCGGATAAAAGCCCGCCTTTGCTTGGGATCCAAGCCGTGCCATTATGCCACCTCCCTGTATGCAACGGTTTCAGCAGAGACGTGGATTTCCGCCATCCTGCAAATACTGTTGATGTCTATTCTTTCCATGTGGGCAAGAATGAGCACATCGGTAATCAGGTCGGTTATCGCGCTTTCCAGGCAGTCATACTCACCTTTCAGGACGCAATATTCATCGACAAGCGTGGATGCTCGCAGGGATCGCTCGTTGTGTTGTATTCCCATGGTCTTGCTCCTATAAAAAAAATCAGGAGACAAGACTCCCCAGGGGGCGTTTTGTCCCCTGACGGGTTTGATTGAGAAAATCCCGGACCTGGAAACAGGAAAAGACTTGTCGCCACCGGGATTTTTTTCAGTTTTTTGCTGTTCCGGTTAAAACGGGACATCATCGGGCATGGGCGGTTCGACATTCTCTCCACCAGGCGGAGAACCAGCGCCATCCTGCCGGCCACCAAGCATTTCCAGTTCCCTGGCGTTGATCTCAGTGGTGTAGCGGATTATGCCTTCCTGATCTTCCCATTTCCGGGTGCGGAGCTTGCCCTCAATAAAGACCTTGTCGCCTTTGTTCAGGTGTTCGCCGCAGATCTCGGCAAGTCTGCCCCAGGCAACAACACGATGCCACTCGGTGTGTTCCTGTTTGTTGCCGTCGGAATCTTTCCACCGCTCGGTGCTTGCAACGGAAAACGTTGCCACCGGGATTTCGTTCTGGGTGTAGCGTACTTCGGGGTCACTCCCTAAATTTCCGATTACCATTGCCTTGTTCATGTCATTCCTCCATTGAATTGAGTGGATTACAAAAAATCCGGAGAAATAATGTTCCCCACCATGGGGAACTGATCTCCCCGGAGTGGGATTCTTGTATATTTATGCAGCCTTGGCCTTCCGTATCTCCAGAAAAGAGAACGACCGATCTTCCTGGTATTCATCCAGAACAGCACCGCTTTCAGCCAGAAAGGCTTCCAGCCGATCCATGTCCAGATACTTCCTGCTCCGGGTTGCCTTTCGTAACAGACAACCACCGGATTTGATCGGCCCCTTCTGTTCCACAACGGCCAGAAGATGCGTCTTTATTTTCTTGATCTCGCCTTGCACGT
>DRLX01000423.1 GCA_011322715.1 Desulfobulbaceae bacterium | reverse complement strand
GATTCTGTAACCGCCGCTATCGCCTATGCCGAACTACTGAAGGCTCAGGGGGAAGAAGCAATTCCATCCATGCAGGGTGAAATGAATCCTGAGACCGTTACGGTTCTGGAGCGTTTCGGCGTCAACGCCCCGGAAATCATGACTGATGCAACCGGTAAAACGATTGCTCTGGTTGATCACAGTGACCTGAATCAGGCGCCTGATAATCTGGATGCCAATAATGTGGTTGCCATTGTTGATCACCATAAAATTGGTGATGTAACAACCAATAATCCCATCTTTTGCTGTGTCAAACCGGTTGGCTGTACAGGAACGGTCTTGAAACAGCTCTATGATATCGCCGGTGTAAGCGTGGACGGCAAGGTCGCCGGACTTATGCTGTCCGCTATTTTAAGTGATACGGTTAACTTCAAGTCGCCCACCTGTACCGATGAAGATAAAAAAGCCGTGGCGGAATTGAAGGAAATCGCCGGTGTCAGCGATACCGATGAACTGTTTATGGAAATGCTGAAGGCCAAGAGCTCCGTTGACGGTGTACCTGCCAAAGATCTTCTTAATCGTGACTATAAAGATTTCGATATGAACGGCAATAAAGTCGGTTGTGGACAGCTTGAGCTGGCAACTCTGGAGCAGGTTGCCGATATTCGCGATGATCTTCTTGGTGCCATGAAAGAGCAGAAAGCAGCCGGTGGACATCACACCATCCTGTTGATGCTCACCGATGTCGTCAAAGAGGGTACCGATCTGCTGGTTCTTTCCGATGATCCTTCAATTATCGAAGGCGCATTCGGTGCCAAAATGGATGGAGACTCCATGTGGGTTCCCGGAATGATGAGCCGGAAAAAACAGGTTGTACCGAATCTGCAGAAGGCGTTTGGCTGCTGATTGTCGTCGTAGAAAAAAGGAATACACAAAGGATGGTCTCCAAAAAGGGCCATCCTTTTTTTGTGCCTTTTTTATGGATTAAGTTAGGATATTCGTCAGAAGGGACTTTTATGTCAACAGCATTTTTCAAGGCTTAAGCAATGACCCCTTATCCTGCTGGATAACTGCTCACAGGTGGTCGTCCCGGAATCCTGCCGCTGGTCGCTTACCTCTACAAATTAGGGGCGTTTGAAACAACTTACCCGGCAGGACATCTGATTTTGTTCATTTTTCTTGTAAAATTAAAATTTTTGTCCCTTTTTTTGGTGTGGCATTGAAGGCACGTACTTTCTCCTGGTTTTCCCGGTACCGTATTTTCCGGATCCAGTGAGTGCTTCAGGGCCGGGCCATGGCAGCTTTCACAACCGACCCCCTGTAATCTTTCCGGAATATTGGTGAGTAGCTCTTCCTGCCCGGTCGGTTTCTGCTCATAATTCGGTAGAGTGACATGGCAGGATATGCAGTCAGGGTTATACTGTTGATCTTTATCAATAAGCGTCTTCCATGCCCGGGCATGATCGGTCAGCAGGTAAAAGGCTGCCTGGACTGGATGGCATTTTTTACAGATTCTGCTGCCTGCCATGTTTACAAAGGGGCCTGCCTGTTGTGGGTTTGTTGTTTGACGCTGTTTTTCCCGCCTTTTTCGTAGCTCCTGCTGTCGTTTTCTGTTGATTTTGTTGACTTCGCGTCTGGTTCCGTCCACAATAGCCTTCACCGTCTTGTCTTCCGGTATGGAGGTTTCCATGGCGATGAAGGTGTTTTGAAATCGACAGAAGCCCCCTGGAGTATCGTTTTTTTGTTGTTTCAGTTCTTTGATCTTCTGCTCCAGTTCAGCCTCCCCCCTGATCAGTCGTTGATACTGTAGATTATTCCGGAGTTCCTTCGGCTGATGACGTTTCTGCATCCTCCCGATTTGCCAGCGTATCCGATCAAGGCGATTTAGTGCATTTTTAAGCTGGTCCGGATCGTTGTCACTCCAAATTTTTGATGGATTCCAGTCAATCTTGAGAATACCGAGAGATTTTCCCCGGCTTGCGGCCTGACAGAGCAGGGTATTGTTGATATTGAGTGGAGGATGGTTGCCGTTTCCCTGTCCGGCCTGGAGTATGATGTGTATGTTTTTGAATTTTTGAGCTATTTCTTCGTTGGTTCGGGGCGAAGCACTGGAGAGGAGGATGATGAGGTCCGCCTTGTTGTTGATTTTTTTGAGCACTGCCGGCAGCACCTGCTGCCATGAGAGTATACGGAGCTGCCGGGGGGAGCGGTTTCCCGGCAATGGCCCTGTCAGGCCAATAAAGGCAACCGTCATGTTTCCGGCCTTTGTTAAGAGATATGGCCTGAAAATAGGATTTTTTCCTGTATTTGTATAAAGGTTAGCCGAGAGGAGGGAGAGTTTGTTTTTTTTTGCCAGCTGAAGGAGAAAATCCGTTCCTGCGGCAAGGTCATAGGGGGAAACGCCTATGGCCCTCGTCTGCATTTCAGCCATTGCCTGTCCGATACCTTCGGCGGTGCGCCTGGCTGTATCGAGTTGGGTTGGGGAAAGATAGGGATGGGCAAAAAAGGCCGCTCCGCTATCAACTACAATTACCGCTTGCTTTGTTGTGGTATGTGTTTGTCGTTTGACAAGATATGCCTTTCTGGACAGACCGCCCAGTTGATGGCGGCTTCAGCCGCAGGGCTCGAGTTCACCCCGGATATCGTTGCCGTACAGGATGGTTATTTTTTTGCCGGCAGCCAGGCTGTTGGTTGCTCCGGGGAGGATGACAAGGAAAATGCCAAGAAAAAAAAGGAAGAATGCACAGAGTTTGTTATGCTGATTTTGCATTGGTTTGTGCTCGCTTTGCTAATATTTTTCGCCACTTGATAAGGCGATCTCGAATGATTGCCTCATAGCCGCGGGTTGTAGGTTGGTAATATGTTGTTCCCGCAAGTTCGGCGGGGAGATGTTCTTGGTCGACCAGGCCGTCCGCTTGGTCATGCGCGTACTGATATCCTTTACCGTAACCGATGGTTTTCATCATTTTCGTGGGCGCATTGCGTAGGTGCAGGGGCACCGGTAAAGAGCCCGTGCTTTTTATATCTCCGTCTATTTGTTTTTCCATGAGATAGAGAGCATTACTCTTGGGGGCGGTGGCAAGATAGGTAACGGCCTGCAGGAGCGCCAAATCACCTTCGGGAGAACCCAGCATCTGATAGGCATCCCTACATGCAAGCGCAACCCTCAATCCATGTGGATCGGCATTGCCGACATCTTCACTGGCAAAACGGATCAGACGGCGGGCGATATAAAGCGGGTCCTCACCGCTTTTCAGCAGTCTACGCAGCCAGTATGCGGCGCCGTCCGGGTCGCTGTCCCGCATGCTTTTATGCAATGCCGATATAAGATTGTAATGTTCCTCACCCTTATTGTCAAAGCGCAGGGCCTGTTGCTGCGCTGCTTCCCGGAGAATATCCGGAGTAATGTCACGGTGGCCGTCGCATTCGTTGACGAGGGTTGCAGCAGTTTCCAGGCAATTCAATGCCCTTCGACAATCACCGTCGGCTACCCGGGCAATGGCTTCCAGTGCCTCCTTATCTATTTTCAGCTTACGTTTTCCCAGGCCATTTTTGGAATCGGTAATGGCTCGTTTGACTATGCTTTTTATGTCCTCACCTGTCAGCGGGTTTAGGACCAGAAGCTGGGCCCTTGAAAGAAGCGGCGCAATGACATGGAAGGAGGGGTTCTCCGTTGTTGCGCCGATAAGCGTCAATAAGCCGCTTTCAACATGGGGGAGAAAGGCATCCTGCTGCCCCTTGTTGAAGCGGTGGATTTCATCAACAAAGAGAATGGTCGGAATGTCGGTTTGGGGTCTTTTTTTTTCTGCTTCTGCGACAATGCGCCTGACATCCTTAACTCCTGAGAGGACGGCTGAAAAAAAGATAAAATCGGCCGACAGGCTGTGGGCGAGGATCGTCGCCAGGGTGGTTTTGCCCGATCCCGGTGGCCCCCAGATTAAAAGAGACGGTATTCTGCCACGTTGAATGAACTTGCTTAGAAGGCGATCCTCTCCTGTGAGATGCTTTTGACCAACAAAATGGGCCATCGTTTTGGGCCGCATACGCTCGGCAAGAGGTGTGTTGTATTGATGTTGTGTCTGCATGTGGCTTTCAAGCCGGGTCTCGGGGAAAAAAGTATTCCAGTCTCCCGTTCCGGTTTCTCGACGGTACAAAGGGCTGTTTGTTTTTCAATAAATACTTTTTTTGATTACCACCATTCCTCAGCAACGAGGGGTAACATCGCTATATCTATAATCTCAAATCGCATTTATCAGCGCTTATGACTGATTTTAGGTCAATTAATTTTTTCAAGAAAAGCGATGATATCCCTGATTTCATTCAAGCTGAGCTTTAGTGGTAATCAGGATACTTTTTGTTACGTCGTGAATTCAAAAAACAGGCGTATTCCTGGATAGTGTTTAAGGATCACAAAATTTATGATCTTTATTATCAAACGAATCAGGGGATTCGTCAAGGATATGATTTTTGCATCTTCCCGCCGGGTTATTGCCTTGCGTCCCCTATGATGGTAAGATGCGACCGGATTGCCTGGTGCGAATTTTTTGTATTTTTTGAAAAAAACAGGG
>DRLX01000422.1 GCA_011322715.1 Desulfobulbaceae bacterium | reverse complement strand
CTGGATTTCATCTTCCCATTCGTCAAAAAGCGCTTCCGAAACGTCTTCCACCTTATCAATACGTTCAGAAACCTTGGCAGCGGCCTTTTCGCTTTTTATGTATTCTCTGTTCAACTTTTCGTAGGCCTGCTTAAGATCAGTATTTTTTAGTTGAATGACCGAATTAAACTGTTCAAGCGCTGATTTGAACTGTTTCTGAGCATCGGCCTGCGAGTCCCGTGCCCCTTCAACGCGATCAACCAGGATGTCACGTTTATGAACGCCTACTTGTTCCATCGCCGCGTAATAGGTTCTTGAGCAACCGCAGATACAGAGAGCCCAGCAGAGCAATAATATCAGAAAGGCCGGGGAAGGGGACTGCTGGGAATATGGAGTGTTCGAGAACTGTTTGACAGGTCCTGTTTCAGTCTGTGTGCTTTGATCATTCATTCTTTGTTGATTCCGTTGAAGAAAACGACACACCAGGCATTTCCCGCTGTGTTGCCAATTCCAGCGCCAGGTAATCCATTTTTTCAAAATGAAACCGGCGGGCCAGCAGGGAGGCAGGAAATGAATCAACCAGGGTGTTGAAGCGGGCGATGTAGCCGTTGTATCGATTCCTTGCCTGCTGGATGTCTTGTTCTATTTTATTGAGGCTGTTTTGCAGCTCAAGATAGTTACTGCTTGCCTTCAGGTCGGGATAGGCCTCGGCAACGGCAATCAGCCCGCCGATATTGCGTGCGATCTTCTGTTCTTCTTCCATTCGTTTCGGATCGGAAAGCATACCGAGCTGACGTGTTTTATCCTGGAAAATTTTTCCCTCATGGTCGCTGTATCCCTTAATGATACGTACAAGATTAGGGATAAGATTGGCCCGTCGTTTCAAGGTAACATCAATATTGTTGAGGGATTCTTCAATACGGTTTTTGTACTTGATGAATCTGTTGTAGGTGCCTATCATCCAGGCGCCGACAACAATGACTGCGAAGAGCAAAGGAATAACAAATGCTGGATTCATGGATTCTTTTTCCGAATATTTTAGCTGACTGCTTCCGTCAGTTTTTTGCCGGGCCTGAATTTGACGGCCTTGCGGGCGGCAATGGTCATTTTCTTGCCGTTTTGAGGATTCCTGCAACATCGTTCAGCCCGGTTGACTACGGTAAAAGTCCCGAATCCGGTAAGAGAAATCTTTTCCCCTCTGGCAAGTGATCCTGTTACGCTTTCAAGAAACCCCTGCATCGCTTGCCCTGCTTCTGTTTTATTTAAGTCCGTTGATTGAGTAATGGCGTTAATAAGTTCTGTTTTGTTCATTTTTCCTCTCTTTTATGCATGTTTTGTAAGGAAGGTAAAATGCAATCCGGCTTCCTTGATCCGAAAATCCCGTCATAGGGCAGGGTCTCTCCCGGCGGTGTGAGAGATTTTCATGGTCTATTGTGAACAGTCAATCTGATCCGGCTCTACTGGGTTTACTTGAGAACCTAATGCATCTAGTCAACCGAACATCCTTGCAGGCAACGGGTCGGTTGATATGGTGGTTTTTCCCTATTGGTTCTTGCATAGGCTGATTATCGGGTATAGCATCCCAACTCAACAGAAAAGTACTAAAAGTAAGACAGTGACTGATATCCAGTCGGCTGGAAATACTTCTTTTTCCCCAATGGCAATGAACAGGTAGGATGGGAATGATTTCCACTTGGAAATATGAATAAAAAACATACCGCTCCTGTTCCTTGATAACAAGAGGAAATCCGGCGATAAAGAATAATTTTATCACGGTAAATATTCGGTAAGTTAGTATGATCGAATACAAAGAATATGCTTACATCATGTTTACTGGTAATCAACATATATGATGAACTCGTAAAAAGTTCAGACAATGTTTAAGGATGGCTAAGGAAAAATACAAATATTCAGCGTAGCGGAGACTCTGAGGAGTGGTGTTCTGTGATGGAGCTTAACTGTACATTTAGTATACCCACGAATCGCCACAAGACCACACGACGCAGTAGATCGAAGTTTTTACTTAGCCGGCAGATATGATACGTTGAAATTTTTTTCGTATTTCCTGCAAATTTGTAGGAAGCAGGGCGGTTGGGGGAAGAGATGGGCTATGAAATAGAACGAAAATTTTTGGTGGTTGGTAATCAGTGGAAAAAGGATGGCGTCGGTATTCTGTATCGGCAGGGATACCTCAGCACCCAAAAAGAAGGGACGGTTCGGGTTCGTTGTATTGAGGATTCCGCATTCCTGACCGTCAAGGGAAAAAATGTAGGCATTCGTCGGCTGGAATTTGAATATGTTATTCCCCTGTACGACGCTGAGACGATGCTCAATAATCTCTGCGAGCAACCGATAATTGAAAAATATCGGTACAGGATTACCTATAAAGGATTCACCTGGGAGGTTGATGAGTTTCTGGGAGAAAATGCGGGTTTGGTCATTGCAGAGATTGAACTTGACAATGAGGAGCAATCTTTTGCGCGGCCGCCATGGATTGGTAAGGAAGTCAGTCAGGATGCCAGGTATTTCAATTCGGCATTGAGCATCCATCCCTATCGGTCCTGGCCGGATGCTGAAAAATGATGGCGTCGTAAAAACTTCGATCTACTGCGTCGTGTGTCCCGGGGCGATTCACAACATACTACCTGTATAGTTGAGACCCGCCCCGGAACACTACTCCTCGGAGTCTGCGCTTACCTGTATATCTGTGTTTTTACTTAGCCATCTTTGAAAAAATTTTGACTTTTTACGAGTTCATTAAAAATAAAACAAAAATAAAACAGGGATAATAACAAAGGCCCTGCCGAATTTTCTTCGGCAGGGCCTTTGTTGTTTTAGTATGGACAGTAACGCTGTCGATGAAAATTAATCCTCTTCCAGGGCCTTGAATCGTCCTTTCAAGGCCTTCCAGGCCTTTTCCACATCTTTTTGTGACTCTTCCATGAGCTTGTCAGCCATTTTCGGATTGGTCATTTTCAGCATCCGATACCTGTTTTCACCCAGCGCATACTCAGCAAAGGGGATGGTCGGTTCCTTGGAGTCGATGATAAGAGGATTTTTTCCCTCATCTTCCAATATCGGATTATAGCGGTAAAGCGGCCAGTGACCGCAGGCAACAGCCTTTTTCTGCTGTTCGTGGGCCGTTGCCATGTTGATGCCGTGGTTGATGCAGTGGGCATAGGCAATGATCAGGGAGGGACCGTTATAGGCTTCGGCCTCATTCACCGCCTTGATCAGTTGCTGGGGATTTGCTCCAAGCGAAACACGGGCGATATAGATATTACCGTAGGTGGAAAAGATCATGCCCATATCCTTTTTCGGCATCCTTTTTCCGCCGGCGGCAAACTGGGCCACTGCGGCACGCGGGGTGGATTTGGACATCTGACCGCCGGTATTGGAATAGACTTCGGTGTCAAGAACCATGACGTTCACGTTTTCACCGGAGGCAAGGACATGATCCAGGCCACCGTAACCGATGTCATAAGCCCAGCCGTCACCACCAAAGATCCAGACTGATTTGGTCACCAGGTAATCAGCCACATGAAACAGACGTTTGGCAGTTATTGAAGAGGAAGCGGCCAGTGTTTCCTTTAACGAGGCTACGCGTTCACGCTGGGCATTGATCTCCTCCTCGGTCTGCTGGCTTGCGGAGAGCAGTTCCTTGGCGAATTTTTTGGTGATAATTTTTTCTTTTGCCGCCACATCAAGCAATTCCGCGGCCTGATGCGAAAGTTTATTGACGGACTGGCGCATGCCGAGTCCGAATTCAGCATTATCTTCAAACAGCGAATTGGACCAGGCCGGTCCACGACCATCTGCGCGTTTGGCATAGGGAGTCGTGGGCAGGTTACCGCCGTAAATGGAAGAACAGCCGGTTGCGTTGGCGATCAACATCCGGTCGCCGAAGAGCTGGGTTACGAGCTTGATATATGGCGTCTCACCACAACCCGCACAAGCACCGGAGAACTCAAACAACGCCCGCTTCATCTGGCTGCCCTTGATGGTGGCTGGATTGATCTTGGACGCGTCAACTTCCGGCAATGCCATGAAGATGTCCCAGTTTTTGGCCTCACGTTTGGTGACGGCCTCGGTGTTGGTAATCATCTTCAAAGCGGATTCATCGGTCTTGTTGCCGTTTTTATCTTTCTTAATGGCCGGGCATACACGGACGCAATGGGTACAACCGACGCAGTCGCGGGTTGATATCTGGATGGTAAATTTCTTGCCCTTGAATTCCTTGCCCACCGCATCGGCTGTCTTAAAGGATTTGGTTGCCTTGGCCGCCTTGAGATCAGCCGGTGCAACAATTTTCATTCTGATACAGGCATGGGGACAAACCAGAGAGCAACGTCCACACTGGATACAGGTTTCAGGGTCCCATTGCGGTACATGAACGGCAATATTGCGTTTTTCCCACTGGGTGGTTGCCGTTGGCCAGCGGCCGTCGGCCGGAATCTGGGAGATCCTGAGCTGGTCGCCCTTGCCTTCGATCATCGTGGCTGTAACTTCCTTGACGAATTCGGGCGCTTCATCCGGTACGGTCGGCGGCAGTTCATGGCCGGTGATCTTTTTGGGAATTTTCACCTGAACAATATTGTTGACGGCGCCGTCAACCGCTTCGTAGTTCATGTTGACGACTTTATCGCCTTTCTTGCCGTAGGTCTTTTTAATGGCATCTTTGATTGCCTTGATGGCCTCGTTTTTCTTGAGAATACCGGAGATCAGAAAAAAAGCGGTCTGCATGATCATGTTGATACGGGCGCCCAAGCCGAGTGCCTCGGCGAGCTTGATGGCATCAATGATATAGAATTTCGCTTTTTTCTCGATGAGTTGTTTCTGGACCTTTGCCGGCAGGTGGTCCCATACCTTTGTTTTCGGATAGGGTGATGTAAGGAGGAAAATTCCGCCTTCTTCCAGGTTGGCCAGCATGTCATAATGGTCCAGGAAGCTGAAGTTATGGCAGGCAACGAAGTTGGCCTTGTTGATCAGATACGGCGCCTCGATCTGGTTTTCACCAAAACGCAGGTGGGAGACGGTCATGGAGCCTGATTTTTTGGAATCATAAACAAAATATCCTTGGGCGGAGTTGTCGGTTTCCGTGCCGATTATTTTAATTGTATTCTTATTGGCGCCGACCGTTCCGTCGGACCCGAGGCCGAAAAACATGGCCCGGTAGACGTCCTTGCCTTCAATATTAAACGAGTTGTCGTAATCAAGGCTGGTAAAGGCGACATCATCATGCGGTCCTACACAGAAATGGTTCTTTGGGGCCATGGCTGCCATGTTATCATAGACGGCCTTGACCATGGCCGGATTGAATTCGGCAGACCCCAGGCCGTAACGACCGGACAGGATCAGGGGCATGAACAGGGTCGGGTTGGCTTCAACGGCTTCGCCGATGGCAGCCCGGACATCGAGATAGAGGGGTTCACCCATGGAGCCCGGTTCTTTGGTCCTGTCAAGGACCGTAATTCGCTCAACGGTTGAGGGCAGGGCGTTGACCATGGCGGCTGCATCAAAGGGGCGAAAGAGGCGGACAATGACCACACCCAGTTTTCGGCCCTGAGTTGCGAGGTAATCAATGGTTGCGGCAACGGTTTCGGCGCCGGATCCCATAATGACGATGACATCGGTGGCATCGGGAGCGCCGTGATAGTCAAAGAGATGATATTGCCGGCCGGTAAGGGCGGCAAATTTGTCCATGGTCTCCTGGACGATGGCGGGCACGGCATTATAATACTTGTTGACCGTCTCTCTGCCGGAGAAATAGACATCCGGATTCTGGGCGGTGCCGGACATGGATGGCCGGTCCGGTGTCAGTGCCCGTTTGCGATGTTCAATGACCAGATCTTCATCTATGATTTCCTTCATATCATCATAGGTGAGTTGCTCCATTTTCTGAATTTCATGGGAGGTGCGAAATCCGTCAAAGAAATGCATGAACGGGATACGTGAAGCCAGGGTGGCCTGGGTGGAGATCAGGGCCATGTCCTGCGCTTCCTGGACATCTTGAGAACAGAGAGCGGCCCAGCCGGTCTGGCGCGCCGCCATGATATCGCCATGGTCACCGAAAATGGAAAGCCCCTGGGCGGCAAGGGAACGGGCCGTGATGTGAAATACGGTCGGTGTCAGCTCACCGGCGATCTTGTACATGTTGGGAATCATCAGCAGCAGGCCCTGCGAGGCTGTAAAGGTCGTGCACAGAGCGCCTGTCGTCAGAGAGCCGTGCAGAGAGCCGGCAACGCCACCTTCGGACTGCATCTGGGAAATGACCGGAATGGAACCCCATATATTTTCCTGTCCGGCGTTTGCCTTGGCGTCGGCTTCGGCCGCCATGGGTGAGGAAGGGGTGATCGGATAGATGGTGATAACTTCACAGGTTGCATAGGCGACGTGGGTACACGCCTGGTTTCCATCAATGGTGACCATTTTTCTTGACATAAATCATTCTCCTTTCACGGATGGTTAGTCGTTTGCCGGCAAGTTTCTGCCGTCCAATATTTTCGTTGTCTGTTTAACTCTTAATTAATGCTTGGAAGGCAGATTCTGCAGTTCATCTTTATTGTGTGAAACAATGGTGTAATGTTCGAGGCTGGAAACATCGTCTTCAAAATCGACCAGTTTATCCTCGTCCATGGTTATACGGATGGCAACCCGTTTCAGGCCGGGAGGGGCATCGTTAAATGAGGTAAGAATCGAGATGACCCTGGCGTTATAGTTTCTGAGAATATCAATGACCTTGGTGACGGACCCACGTGCATCGGGCATGTCGATCACGTATTGATCGGCACCGTCCTGGATGCCGGTGGCATGGATAAAACCTCGGAGAATATCCGTTTCGCTGAGCAGGCCGACCAGGTTTTCCTCATCGTCAAGAATCATGATGCCGGAAATTTTTTCCTTCAACATCACCAGCGCTGCTTTTTCCAGAGTGTCTTCCTGATGCAGTGATATGCATTTATCCGTCATGACGTCTTTTATCTTCATCTCCGAGAGCAGATAATACATCTCATGGATATCCATGTCGGAGGTAGAAGAGGGGGATGCCTCCTTCAGGTCACGGTCGGTAACGACTCCGGCCAGTTTTCCCTGGGAAAGAACCGGCAGCCTTCGGATATTGTTTTCCTTCATGATCCGGGTGGCCCGCATCACCGAGGTGTTGGCGTCAACGGTCAGGACGGCGGTTGCCATCCAGTCTCT
>DRLX01000421.1 GCA_011322715.1 Desulfobulbaceae bacterium | reverse complement strand
GGAAATTACTGTTCATCCTCTTGTAATTTAAGAATCTTTTTGGCGAGTGTACTTGGTCTCTCCTTGTATTTGGCTTTCTTTTTCTTACCCTTGGTAGCATCAGGATTCTGCATGATTCCTGGCCATTTCTTACTCAACCACTTACCAAGCATATCCAGTGCATCGATTCCCGGCGCAGAAAAATTCTCGAAAAAACTTTCTGCATCGGCAAGCAGGGCAGAGTTGTCTTCCTTCCAGTTGTTATCCTGTTCGCGCCTGACAAGCCACGCCTTGTCGTCGGGCATGGTGGCCAGCTCTGCCTCGCGTCTGGCAATCTCTTCCTCGGCCTTCCGACGGGCCTCGTCCTCTCTTCGTAACCGTTCCTTCTTTTCTTCAACAGCCTGGCGTGCTCGCCGCTCGCTCTCTATCCGCTGCTTCTCTGTCCTGTTCCTGATCATCTCCAGCCGTTTTTGCTCAAGGAGACAGGCTGACTTTTTCATTGTCTCCATCTCCCCGCTCTTCAGGGGAGACAGAAATGTCCAGCCAAAAGGACGAAGTCCTATCGTAGATCCAGGTTTCTTTGATTCAGCAGCCAGCCAAAGGGTTGTAGCGTGATCTTGGAATTTCAATGGCTTTTTCCTTGGCGGACTGACCTTGATGGCACGGTGGCCAGCAACGGTGACACATTCTGCACCGCTATGTCGACCTACTCTCAGGGGCAGGCCCTGTGAAGCCAACTGTAACGGTTGGCAATGGATCCTGCTCAACTCCTGATTTTCTCTTCTGTTTTCAGCGCCATAAAACTGTTTCATGGCCTGCAGTATTTCTTCCCTGGTTACTGGCGTCTGCACCTGTGATTTACGTCCCGGTTTCTGGATGCAAATGGTGCCGATGAACTCGGCCCCTGGTTCGATGACCTCAAGTATTTGAGGTGGCCCTTGGGACTCACGCTCCGAAGGGCGTTTTTTCAGGTTGACCGCATAAAGAACCCGGCACCTGAAGTCACCAGCCGGCACAAAATCGGATACCTTGACCAGGCGAAAAGGATCGCTAACCAGTTGCTGTGTTTGGTATTTTAATAGGTGTTCCTGAAGCTTCCGGTTGGCTTGCCTCCCTTTAAAAGAAGGGAAGGTCTTACCATTATTACGCAGATTCAACACCGCTGTTCGGATCGCCCCCTTGATACTGGAACCAGGGATAACCGGCAAGTTGGTATGTACGTTGAAAGCGGTGCGGCCAATCTTAAAGTTGTTCAGCCCCTGTTGGATCTCCTTTGGGTTATTCTTCATACCGAGAACCTGCCGATAGTGGTCCAGGAATGCAGGGGTCAACTCGCATCGCTCTCCATGCGCGTGCTGCCGGTTCTGTCGCATAAAACGCATCAGCTCAAGCAGGGAACTGATGGTGCCTTTGGCGCAGATGGCGCTGAAACGCTGCAGGGAGTCTTTGTCCAGCATCTGCAGGAATTCATGCGTGTCGAAACTGATCAATTCACGGGCTTCTTCATCGACCACGAAACCGGTCGGCTCATAGACCTCATCACATCCGATGGAAATGGGTGAGGCCACTGCGAGTTTGAGGTAGAGTGTCTCCATTTATCCCTCCTATGCAGACAAGCGTATGGGAAGCACCAGGGAATAGCCCTGGCAGACCGCTTCCGGCTGGGCCTTTGAGATTCCGGATACAGCCTGGCCCATATATGGTTTCGAAAATTGTTCCACGGCAACCGGTCTGAAAACAGCGCCCTCATCGGCCATGACCACCGGATTCTTGAATGGCCTGCCAGTATGCAGCAGGTCACTGCCATGGCGGCCGAACCGGGTAAATGGATTGAACCATGCCTGATCGTATTCATGTGGACCAGGCACGCAAGGCCCAAGTGTCAGCAGTGCATCGGCAGCTTCTGTTTCGGGTAGAGCCAGTTCCTCACATTCACCGATATCGAAACGGCCGAGCCCGGTGGAGGCGTCCCTGCCAAAACCAAAGGCACCGATGCGCTCAAATCCGACAAGTACATTCTCTTCATCGAGGGCGTCCTCATCGGCCAGGACGAAGATAACCAGCTCCATCCCTGGCAGGTAAACAAAATTCTCAATGGGAAAGGGGGCAAAAAATCCCGTCCCGGTCGTGTTTATCAGCCGATTGATGGTGTTGTGGCTCTGGGTGAATTGACGAACAAAGCAGCAATCGACATCCTCCATCTCCAGAGAGGCGGCGATGCGCTTGCTCAGACCCTGGTCATCGACCAGGTGGTCCCAGTCAAAAGTAACCTGAAGGTCCTCGCCCACGAGCAGCCAGCGCCGAGCTTTTCTTTCCTTCCTGGTCCTGACCAGGGTGGCGCAATCACTGTCATCGTTTTTATCCAGCCAACTCTGGGGGACCGCGGGGCGTGGCAGGGCATAGATAGACCGGCCCGACTTTTCGATGATCTGCGGAAAGGCGGAGGAAACAACCAGAAACGGTCTCTCCAGGTACTGGCCGATCCAATGGTCCAGGCCTCCTTTCAGCAGGGTGTTGTCGTAAGCTGCCTGCCAGCAGAACGAGCCGAAGAGGGTGTCTCCCTTGAGAGGTGTGCCAAAAGGAGACTGTGGTTTGATGGTAATAGCGAAGAGCTTCACGACAACCTCCCTGTCAGACCATGGCTGCGTCAAAATTTTTCTGTATTTCCGCGTCCTCGAACTCGAAGCGGACCCGACCATAGCCCCTGCTCCCCGAGCCACCCAAGGCATCCATGCTCAGCATTCGCAGCCCGGACAGTAAATACTCCACCAGGCCGACATCTCCGTCCATCTCTTTAATCGTGATACTGAAGTCGAAACTCAGGCCCGCCACAACCCGCTCGGTGAAGCGGGGATTTTCCGCCGTACCCTTGATACGGTTGATGGAGTTTTCGCTCTTCACTTCGGTATATGGCAGGTTGGCGTCACGAGTGCGGTCTCGGCTCTCCTCGCTCAATGAGCAGTCAGCAAAAGAAAGCCTGGAAGGCCCCACCCTGCTGATCTCCTTCTTGTCAGCACCGCTGGAACCAAAAAGTTTAAGGATCATTTTGGCCTCTTTCCGTTGCTGCTCATCCAGCTCCTTCTCGAGCACCGAAGCGCTCACCGGCTTGCCCCCGGTATAGTTCATCAGGCCGCTTCTCATTTCCAGCAACGACCGCACCTTTCCCTTGATGGAAGAACCAGGGATATAGGGTTCATTGGTATGCGGGTGCTTGACCACCGGGTTATCGGTGCCGCCAATGTGCATTTCCGTGTCACCCGCTCCGATGTGCAGACCACTTTCCAGGACAATCTTGCCGCTTATGGTGTAAATTCGATTAAGCTTCATATCGCAACACTCCTTGTCTGTTGGCTTGGTGCCTTCTTATTTCTTCGGGCCATGGACCTTGTAGAACCCCATAAAGGCCTCCAGGAAATTTGTCAGGACCTGGAGGTCTTCCCGATCATGAACCTGGGAGATACCATCGCGCATGAGCTTGACAAAAGACTCTGTGACCAGGTTCCTGCCCTGGGCATAGGCAGCCTTGGCCAGCATCATGTGTACCAGGGGATGGGTGAGGTTCCAGTTGTCTCCTTCGCGCTGGGCACGGGTATTGATCCGAACCAGCTCGTCGAAAAACCGACGCAACTGGGTCCCCTTGTTCTTACCTCTGTCTTCCTGACCAATATCCCGGGCCATCTGCTCCGCAGTAACGGAAAAAAGCGTCGGGTCAATCTGCTTGTTTTTCTTGTCTTTCCAAAGAGCTAGTTCTGCCATGCTGTCCTCCGTCATTTCTGTTATGAACGTTGTTCATACATAATCTGCCAGAGAGGAATGCGGAGCCCTCCCCGGTATTTCGTCAACCAGTCGGCCATGACCGCCACCTCCTTGAGGGCCTGCTCGCCGACCGGTGTTTTCGTATTGACATTGCGGGCCAGGGCATAACCGAACATGGCCCGCCACTTCACGCAATCAATCTTATCCAACGGAACAGCCGTTGCTCCGACAAGGCGCCCCTCTTCTTCGGCCAGCTCGACAAACTGGTTGAAGCGGTAAAACATGACCCGGCTGATAAAGTCATTTTTCAGCCAATCTTCCATAACCACTCGGTTTTCCATTAGTTTGGTAAAAGTATCCCACGTCACGGTCTCAGCGAACATGGTAACTCGGTTGCGCCCTGCCCTCTTGGCCGCCAGTAATGCCTCTTCACTGGCTTCAGCCAACCGGTCAATGGGCGTGTGTGGCTTATGTAGCGTGATGCCTACCGAGAAAGTAATGTTTGGGTTACCGCAGACAAATTCCTGGAACCGTTGGCGCAGATGCCCGGCCAGGTCGGCCATCCTGTTCCAGGGACCAATGAGGAAAAGATCGTCACCGCCGGCAAAAACCGTATACACCTGGTTGAATTCCTTCGTGTTCCGCAAGAGGTGCGGCAGGTAAAGCGTAAAAAAGTTATTGAGCTGACGACTCAACGTGGCAAGCCGGGAAAAGGTATACCGTTTCTTTGGTAAACCGCAGCCCAGCAGCATACCGAGCTGATCCACGTCAGCTTTCAGGATTCCCAGCGCTTCGGTGCCGCTTGGATCTCCTTTTTCATCATAGTGACGGGCCATCAGCGCGATATGATTGAGAGTCTTTGGTGCTCCTTCCTTGATTTCGGCAATGAGTTCTTCCTTGGTGGTGTCAAGACGGTCCCCCTCGAATAACAAATCGTTCTGGTTGTCGGACTCGGTATAGACAGGCACATATCCATTGATAAGACGGACCGTGGCCCGGCACCGCAGAGCGCCCGTCTGATCAGTTTCAAGTTCCATGAGTTTTTTCAATTCACCCCTTTGTGCCAGGGTATGGCAATCGTTGTCGGTCGCCATGGCCTGATACCGGCCAAAAACAGGAACCAGCAGCCCCTTGCCACCAAGGTCACTGTCCTGGTGGCAGATGGCGAACATGCTGTGTTTGACCGAAGTGGTGCCCAGCAATACATGATCCCGGCACACTCGACATGTGGTGATTTCGGAATCCCTAAACACCCTGTCGCCCCTGGTCCCTGGATCAGCCGGACGGATGTCACAAAGAGGACACACTCCAACTTCATTGTTGAATGAATCCAAAAAATCAGGCACAGCTCCCCCATAAAGAGCGAGATCGATTTTTTGCTGCTTGGCCTCCTCCTGGTTTACCAGGTGTCGTTGCCAGAGGTTGCTGAACTCCGGGCAGGTAAACTGATCCGGCGACGCCGGAGTGGCGATGATGCCCATGCTGCTTTGGCCGTAGGTGATCTTGAAAAGCCAGTCATTGATCTCCTGGCGAACCTCGTCGATTGCCCTGCGTGCCGATTCAGTGTTGGCGGCAACAAGATGAAACTTGCCAGCCGCATTCAAGACCACAGACAGAAAAGGCAGGCGAAGCCGTTCACACAGCAGATCAGCTGCCAGTTCGGTGAAAAGGGCCACGGCAAATGAGCGCCCCCGAAGCAGCTTTGAACGAAATCTCCGCGATTCCCCGGCACGGCCGAAGATAAAATTCTGGATACCGTAGAAATCACCACTGACCAACAGGAGTTTGTCTGTCCTGTTTTCTTTAATGGCCGCCGTATCCAGCGTGTTGGTATCCTTGTGGTAGCGATACAGGGCTGCGGCCAGGGCTGCCGTGGCCCTGCTATGGTCGTACAGCGAGACATCATGGACAACATCACCTACGCGGGCCGCAGGAATCATCGAAGTCATGGTCATGTAGAGAGAGTCAAAATGCTGAGCCCAGAGCGATGTGTCGGCATCCCGGTGATAGAGTTCGCCCAGCTTGTGGCGGAACACTTGAAAAAGATTACGATATTCTTCTCCTGCCTCTTTCTGGGAAACCTTCTGCCTGCTCACCGGAAAAATGGATTGCGAGGAAATCGCCTCCAATGGATAGACGAAATGGTAATCCTCGCTTGAAGTGAACTTCTCACAATATTTCGGCCCCAGGGCCTCGAAAATGGGGAGTAACCTGGTCTTCCTGAAGTCTTTCCAGGCAATAGTTTCACCATGCTCGAATGTGGCACGATCAAGGCCGCTGGCAATCCGGTCCGCCCGGGCAACGATCCACTGCATCGGCGTTTCGGGCTTGTGATGACAGGCAGCGATATTTAAAAAAATGTCACCATCACCCCAGGTCCGACTGAAAAGATCCTGTGGCAGGAGTTCCTGGTGTTGTTCAATGAAGGCGGCAGTAAAAAGAGCGTGCAGGTGACTGTACCGGCCTTCCCGTACCGGCTGGTAGAGGGGGGCGTTTCTTTCCCGATACTCCGGCGACACTTCCAGGTATCCCTGGGCAAACTTGCCCAGATCATGGCAGAGCCCTGCCAGGGCGATCTTCAGTACTGTTTTGTCCATGTCTGTTCTCTCCACTTAGGTTTTCTTTGCGTGCAGGTTATTGATGTTACGCCAAGAACCAGACGGCAGCAATCGCCGGTATCATACCCCCTGGCACCACGTTATCACCACGAGGTAACGCCACGTTCAACCAACCAGTCGTATCTTGCCCAGACCGAAAACGGTCTGCTTGCCGATGTTGACCTGTTCGCAATAGCGAAGAAGCGGGATGAATTCCGCAAGCTCACCCCGGTACGTGACATTGCCCGCCAGGCCGGCCAGTGAAATCTTCTGTTTTTGACGGTTGGACCAACGAAACAGGGGGTGCCAGCGGATGGATGACTTGCCAACCTTCACCCGGCCCGCCCGCTCCACCAGGCCCCGGTAGTCCAGGTCCGGCTCACCCTGACCATATGCCTCTTCCAGTGCGGCGATGCGGCGCAGGCAGGCGCGGATGAAGGTATCAAAGGGCAGGTCCATTTTCAGCCGGTTGTGCTGTTTGAGGCGCAGCGGCGTATGGAGGAGAACCTGTAATGAACTTATGCCTCGATCCGGGCATGGGTCAAGCCTGATTTTTCCTGTGGTTACCGGTTGGTGCAAAATATTCTCCTGGTTATCATAGACAAGATCTTCCCCTGCCCTGATCTCGGCGATGGTGAACCTGCCCAAGCCGGTCCTGCGGCCCGAGCCGATGCCGGCTTCGCCCATGAGTCGTACTGCATGGACAATATATGGCAGCAGACTATTGGCCCTGTCGAGGAGCAGCAGGGAAAATCTCAGGTCGTCTCCCTCTGCTTTCTCGCCGCAGACCTGCTCTTCCGGCTGGATGACCAGGGGATGGGGGCGGGCATTGATGGTGCGGCCATCACCGGCCT
>DRLX01000420.1 GCA_011322715.1 Desulfobulbaceae bacterium | reverse complement strand
GAAGGAGCTATCCACCACAGCGAAGCACCAAAATTCGGCACAATGCTTGCCGAAGAAATCTGCAAGGTAACCGGACATCAATTCTTACTGGTTCTTGACGATCTGCACTTGATAGAGAGGTCCATGGAAAGTGCGGCCCTGCTCTCATCCCTCATCCAGCATACGCCGAGCTGGATGCAATGGGTCCTTGTTTCACGTCATTCAGTGAAAAAAGTCCTTGGAGTCGATCACTTCAATATCCCGTCCTTGCGTGTCGAGAACACCGAGTTGGACTTTTCCCTTGAAGAAAGCGCTCAACTCTATCAATCCATATTCGGATTAGCCTTGCCCCTGGAAGAGATACAACAACTCCAACGGCAAACCGAAGGCTGGATAACAGGTCTGGTGCTGGCCGGCTTGCATATGGACAAAACAGAGAAACTCGGCACGAGGAAAGAATGTTTTATCGCTCCTCCCGATATCCGGTCACGTCTTGGCTATTATTTTTTACAGGATGCCCTGGCGGAAATCCCTCAAGAACGATTCCGTAAAATTTTCCAGCTGGTGCTTCTTGAAGACATGCCGCTTCCGTTACTTCATAACCTTTTCGGCCGAGAATCCGCAGAAGAACTTATCAGGGAACTGGAAGGGAATAATCATTTTTTTCGTTGTATAGATGATGACAGGGCAGTCTATAACTTTCATCATCTTTTTCGAGACAGCCTGCTCCCTCTTGCAGAGCAAGAGCTTTCAATACAATCGCAGAAGTTGCTTTTCCGACAAGCAGTACAATATCATCTGGGCCGTTGTGAACCATTGCGGGCATTACATTACGTGGTCCGCTGTGGCGACATCCCTCTGTGTGAAGATATCTTAAGCCAATTCGGCTTTGAACTCCTGTACCTCAATCAAACCAGGACGCTGTACCGCATCTTGAAAACATTCCCGAAAGAGACCATTTCCAATTACCCGTGGCTCAGCTACTATTATGGTACTTGCCGCCAGGACTCGTTCCCCTCCGAAGCCTTACCGTTTCTTATTAACGCCCAGGCACTATTTGCTGATCAGAAAAACGAACTTGGGCTGCTCCTTGCCAACAGCCAACTCGTGGAATTCCATATCATTATCGACGGTCAATTCAACTTGATGGCCGGATATCTTGCTGACCTTGAAGATGTTTTCAGCCGAAGGCATATGAGCCTCTCGCTTCCCCTCCAACTGAAGATTGCCCATGCCTTGGCTCTTGGGCACTGTTTCCTACAGATGGATATAAAAAAAGTAGAACAGTTCGACAGCATGGCCCTGCGCTTGAGTAAAGAAAATCGTTTAGACAACATGACTGCCTCTGTCCAGCTCATACGTGCGTACCGCCATGGTTTTATCGGTAATTGGAAGGGTTGTTTTGAAGAAGTGGAAGCATCGTTTAAATCCATGGTTAACCCTAGAGTGTCAACGCTGGGAAAACTGTTTCTGCAGATGCTACAGGTAAATCTACTGGAAATGACCGGTGATTTTGTCAATTACCGTGACCAAAAACGGACCCTCGAACAGGGGGCGGAACAGGACCTTCTCCTTCAAAGTGTCATTGGCCCGTTTCTCCATATCTGGGACATTGACTCGGCATTGGCGAAAAATGATATTGACACTGCCGAACGTATAGTCAACAAGGGGTTACAGAGCAGTTATGCCGCTACAAAAGCCCACATGCGCAGCCAACTGCTCCATTATCATGCGTTCATTCTGGCTTTACAGCAAAAGAAAAAAGAAGCTCTTGAAACCATCGAGAAGTCACTAGAACTCCGTCAAAAGGTAGGCGGGAATGCCTTCATCATCCTTAATTATCAGATACTGGGAGCAGCATTTGCGCAACTTGGAATGGTCAAAGAGGCAGAGGATTTTTTTAACCGAGCAATGATCATTTCCGATAAAATTGGTGATGAATTTCAGAGGATCAGTATTTATGCCCACCGGGCCTGGTTGCGATTGCAATCAGGAGAAACGCCTGAAGTCCTAAAGGATGTTGAGCAGTGCCTCCGTCATTTAACAAAAAAGAAATGCAGCCACTTTTTTAGTTTTATGCCTAATATTATGGAACCGATTCTAGAGCTGGCAATATGCCATAATATTGAGCCTGATTATGCACAAAAGCTCCTATCTAAAAAATTACATAAAGGCGTAGATAAAAATTTAGGTCTTATCCCTCTTCTCGATATTCGACTACTCAGCGATCTGATGATCAGTTCCACTGACGGTCGGCAAAGTAACATTCATGAGTTGACAGAAAATGAGCGCCGGTTCCTCTACATTATAATCGCCAGTCCCGGCCTCCAGATAACACAATCTCTTATGTCTCTCCATTGCTGGCCGGAGAAGAGCCCCGACAGGCAACGTTCCAGTCTGGATGTTCTTGTCTCTCGACTGCGAAAAAGGCTGAGTCTACTTGTCTCCCCGGTAAAACCGATGGAATATCTTGCTGTCGAACAGGGGATTGTTAAACTGAAAAATTGCCGCATTGATGTGCTGCAGTTTCTACAACATGCCAAACAGGGAAGGACCCATGCCCGACAGGGAGAGATGTGGCAGGCAGGAAACAGTTTCCACCACGCATTTAGGCTTTGGGGTGAAACAGGATTTACCGGGTTAAAAGTGGGTAACATTGATCTGTTCCACGAGAATGTTGAACACGAATTTGTTCATTCCTCTAAAGTTTGGGCCTCTTTACTTGTTGATCAGGGAAAAAACGGGAAAGCAAGCCAAGTGCTGGAAACCGCTTTTCGCTTTTTTCCTCAAGATATGCAACTCGCCAGGCAATGCTACGACCTGTATGCCCGTTCCGGCAGACATAACCATGCGCAAAATGTTCTTCGTTATTTTAAAAATGCTCACCAGCAATTAAGCGAAGACCCGCAAGATGTTGAAGAGGCGGTGGCTGCGTTCTGGGATATTTGTGGACCAGAGGAAAAAGGCTTAATGTTCCACTAAATGTTAAATGCTTTCTGTTGATGGCCTGGCATACCATTCATAGATGGCGATATCAGTAGCTTTACCAACCAGATATCATCATAGCGTTTGTTGCTTAAACGGTATGGTAGAAGATATCTGTCCTGCATGTTTTTGAACAAGGAAGGCAACAGTGCCATAAAAATGCCCATTTCCTGGCACGTTGCAGCCATGCAACGGGGATTGCCAGCAAACACATGCCGCAACCGCCCGGTCACCCAGGACAATTTGCTGATGTTCCTGCCATAGGCCTGATGGGCCGTCCGAACAAACTCATATGATCCATACTGAGCAACTCCTCAACTCCTCTCCTCCCGGGTTATGATGTT
>DRLX01000419.1 GCA_011322715.1 Desulfobulbaceae bacterium | reverse complement strand
TCAGGGATAACATCGCTAATATCCGTTGTTTAATTTGACATAAAATTCACCTGTTGCGTAGAAAGGTTCTCTTTGTTTTACCCCACCAAGCGATGGTATCCCTTGTTTCTGAGGATTGATGGTAATCAGAAAAAAAATTATCTCATTTATTATCAAATTTGACATTTTTTCCCTGTCTGTTGTAGAATCAATCAATGAAACCTGATACTGATTCCAACACAGAGACTTCTTCACCGTCCGTGTCGGCAACCCTTGCCGACATCTTCGCCTTTCTTGCGCTTCTGATGCGCTATCCCGAAAAATCGTTTTTTGACGACGAATTTCTCGACACCCTTGAGCATCTGCTCGACAAACTCGACCTTGAGCCGCTCCGGCGGAAGATTTCCACCTGGCGCTCATCCGTGAACAACCAACTACTTGACGCCCAGGTCGAATACACCCGGCTCTTTATTAATGCAGCCCAACACGTAATTGCTCCTCCCTATGGCTCGGTTTATCTGGAGAGTGAACGATCATTACAGGGCAAATCCACGGAAACAACGCATGATTTTTATCGCCGGTACGGTTTTGATATCGTCAATAAGGCCGAGCCTGCCGATCACATCAGCCTTGAGCTTGAATTTCTCTCCTGCCTGTACAGGCAGGAAGAGGTAACGGCTGCGGAAACCTTTATCCGCACCCTTTTATTCCCATGGTTTGAACAGTTTTATCAGCAACTCATTCCGGAACTTCGTCACCCCTTGTATGAGGTGTCGATTAAACTTATTTCTTATTTTGTTCAGGAGGATCAGTAAATGGCAATAAACCTGACCAGGCGGAACTTTTTGAAGACCGCCTCGATTGCAGCCGCCGGGATCCCGCTTTCAAAGGTGGTTGCCAAGGCTGAAACCGGTATTGCAAAGGCCCCCCTCATCCCGCCCGGGAGTTTCAAAGACACCAAAACCGTTACCGGAGGTATCTGTGAAATGTGTTTCTGGCGTTGCCAGCTTGTCGGCAAGGTCAGAGGGGATCGCCTGGTAAAGCTGGAGGGCAATCCCAAATCCATTGACAACGGACAAAACCTCTGCGCCAGGGGAAATTCCGGTATCAAGCTGGTCTATGACCCTGATCGTCTGAAATATCCCATGAAAAATATCGGCAAGCGCGGTGCACCAAAATGGCAAAAAATCTCCTGGGACGAGGCCTTGAATATCTGTGCCGATAAATTGCAGGCAACCATTGACAAATACGGGCCCAAAGGAATAGCCGTCTGGTATCACGGCGCATCGTCCCACTATCCCAATGCCTATTTTGATTACCTCGGCGTACCCAACAAGTATGAGCCGGCCTTTTACCAGTGCCGGGGCCAGACGGCCATGGCCATGATGCAGACCCTTGGCTTTGTCACCAATGAGGATGTTGACATGCCCAACTCCAAGGCCATGCTTCTGGTCGGTTGCCACATTGGTGAAAATATCCACCTGTCGCATGTGAAAAATTTTCTCAAAGGGCTTGAAAACGGCTCCAAGGTCGTGGTGGTTGATCCCCGTTTTTCCGCAGCAGCCGCCAAGGCGCATATCTGGGTCCAGATTAAACCGGGCACGGATACCGCCTTTTTGCTTGGCCTGATGAACTACATGTTCGACAAGGGAATTTACAATAAACCCTTTGCTGAAAAATATTGTCTTGGCCTCAACCGGCTCAAGAAACATGTTGCCGAGTGGACGATTGAAAAAACCGCTACCGAGTGCGACATCCCGGCAAAACAGATAGTTGAAGTAGCCGAACTGCTGGCAAAAAACGCTCCCAACGTTTCGATCCATCCGGGGCGACACGCGGCCTGGTACGGCAATGACTTTCAGCGGGTGCGGGCCAATGCCTGCCTGACCGCCCTTCTCGGCGCCATGGACTGTCCCGGCGGTATTGTTCGTATCAAGCGCATGTCTTCGGGTCATGTCCACTGGCCGGAAGTTGACCATAAAGAAGATCCCGAGGAAATGGCCCTTGCTGAATATGAGGAAAAATATCCCTTCCGGCCCCCGGGAACCCCGCCCGAACTCATGCGGGACACCATGATCTCCGGCAAACCGTATCCCATTAAATCACTCATTGTCTGGGGAACCAATTCCATCAAGACCATGCCGCGCCAGGAGAGGACCGAAAAGGCGCTTGCCAACATGGATTTTATCCTGGTAACCGATGTCACGCCCACGGATATCACCATGTGGGCTGATATTCTACTGCCCGAGGCTTCATACCTTGAACGTTACGACCATATTGAAAAAGGCACGCAATGGAACCAGGGCGATAAACCACAACAATTTCTCTCCGCCCGAATGCCGCTCATTGATCCCATGTTTGAACGCAAGGATCCGGTCTGGATGATCAATGAGCTGGCCAGGCGCATGGGACACGGCAAGGATATTCCGGTCAAGAACCAGGAAGAATTTGTTAACCATCTACTGAAAGAGACCGGTCTTACCATTGCCAAGCTGAGAAAACTCGACGGTATCTATATCCAGCCCGGCGAATCACCCTACTTGAAAAAGGGCGAAGAACCGGTATTTGAAACTGATTCCGGCAAGATCGAACTCTATTCCGAGGCAATGGAAGATGAAGATTTTCCACCCCTGCCCACCTATACGAAAACGGCGGAACCGCCGAAGGGGTTTGCCCGTATGATTTATGGCCGCTCGCCGGTACACACCTTTAACCGGACCGCCAATAACGCCTGGCTGGTTAGGGAAATTCCGGAAAATCCCCTCTGGATCAATGATGAATCCGCTAAAAAAATGGGCCTGAAAGATGGGGACAGGGTATTTCTTGAAAACCAGGACGGAAAAAAATCGGTGAGTTCAACCGTGGTGAAAACCACGCCCGGTATCCGAAAAGATTGCGTGTTCATTGCCCATGGCTTCGGCACCTTTAATCCGGCCATGACCGTCGGCTATCACAAGGGCATTGATGACAACGAACTCAATACCAAAATTAATCGAGAGGGTGAAACAGGTATCAGCGGTATGCGGATCAACTTTGTCCGCGTCGTCAAAGACGGCAAGGTGATTGATATTCCCGCCTGAAAAATGACACAATCTTTGATGCTACCCCTTTTCATGGAGGATAATCCATTATGCAATATGGAATGATTATAAATCTTGATCGATGCGTGGGATGCCATGCCTGTGCTGTGGCCTGTCGTGCCGAATGGGAAGTTCCCGTTGAATTTGCCAGAAACTGGGTACACAGACTCGGTCCCGCCAATACACCCCATGGTCTGGCCGCAACCTATTACCCCGGCCTGTGCAACCATTGTACGCACCCGGCCTGCGTCGAAGTCTGTCCGGCCGACACGGAAATGGTGACCTTTAAGGATGCCAAATCAGGCAAAACAAAAACAATGGAGGTGGCCGCCACATGGAAGGACCCCTTTAATGGAACGGTGCAGATTGATAAAAAACGATGCATCGGCTGTGGCGCCTGTGTGGACGCCTGCCCCTATGGGGCAAGGTATGTCAACCCGGACCTTGCCGATGATGATTCCGACGGCAAGGCCGACAAATGCACCTATTGCATGCCCAGGGTAGAGGCAGGACTGCAACCGGCCTGCGTTCAGACCTGTCTTGCCGAGGCCCGCATTTTCGGTGATCTGGATGATCCGGATTCCGAGGTGTCGAAATATGTGAAGAAAGGAGCGGTCGGCCTGACCTCGAAAAATGTACAGATAGGCCCGAACAGCCGCTACTTCGGCAACAAAAAGGACATGGCCCTGCTCATGACCCAGGCACCGCAGGAAATGCCGGAAGCCAACTCACGTCGCGCCATGCTGGCAGGGTTGATCAAACCAGCAAGGCACCAGGCAAAATCTCTGGCCCTGGCAGGCATTGCCGGGACTCTCCTCGTCAAGTCGATACAGGAGAAGGAAAAAGAATAACATTTCCAGTACGGTTCCTGTATACTGTTAAACCCTGATTCAATTCTGGATCAGGGTTTTTTTGTCCGCTTTTTTTGTTCCACCGCTGCTGGTAAACAGGAACTTCAGGACCAGATCATTTTATTTGTTCCTGATTACCACTAAAGTTCAGTTTTAATGAAATCAGGGATACCATCGCTTTCATTAAAAAATAAATTGACCTGAAATCAGGCATAAGCACTGCTAAATGCGATTTGATATTATTGCTGTAGCGATGTTATCCCTCGTTGCTGAGGAATGGTGGTAATCAAATAATAGTTTGTTGTGCCGTTAAGGCATGCTGGTTTGTTCACTTTTTTCATTGGCCTGCTTATGGATAACGATTACTTCAATATTACAAAAAGATGTTTTGTGAACGCCCCCTTTGACCGGCTGCAGAAAGACCTGCTTGGGCTGTTCATCGACAGACGGATACAACCGGAGATAGGTCTGGAAGGAGAGTGGTTCTGGGACTGTTCATCGGATGATTTTGAAAAAATCGCCCTGTTTTTTCAGCAGCAGAGACTGGATTGCACCCTGCATGCGCCCTTTCACGATCTGGCCCCGGGCGGGTTTGAGAAAAAAATTGTTGCGCTCAGCCGGGAAAAACTCAAACTGGCATTTGCGCTTATTCCAGTGTTCTGCCCCAAAGCCATTGTCTGTCACCTTGGCTTTGAGGCCAATAAACACCAGGCCCAGTTTGACCGCTGGCTGGAAACCTCCCTTGCCACCTGGAAACCGCTTGTTGACCTGGCGGCATCCTATGGAACACGGGTTCACTTTGAAAACACCTATGAATTGGGTCCAATGGCTCATAAACGGTTGTTACAGGAGCTTGATGCCGAAAACGTCGGGTTTTGCCTTGATACCGGCCATCTCATGGCCTTTGCCGGTACAGGATGGCGACCATGGCTGGAAGAATTGGAACCATGGCTGGGGCAATTTCATCTGCACGACAATGACGGTTTGACGGATGCCCATCGTGCTCTTGGCGCCGGATCTTTTGATTTCTTAGACCTTTTTCAACATCTCAAGAAAAACAATCTCCATCCATTGGTCACCCTTGAGCCGCACAGTGAACAGGATCTCCTGCTTTCCCTGCAATATCTTGAGGCAACAGGGTTGCTTGACCTCCTGCCGTCATAATTTTCTTTATTTTTTCCCGGAGATAACCGATAATGTTGTGATATGGAGCAGCCTACCCCCCCGGAAACATCATCCATCGGAAAAATATCGGATGAACCTGTAGAACTGGTGTCCCGAATAGGAAAGACCACAAACCGCCCGGCAAGTAATCCCGTGTTTGTGGTGGATGACACATTCTTCCGTTCCCGTACTCCCAAGTCCACCCACTGGTCTGTTGCCTGGTCGGATCTGATGATGACCATGTTTATTCTGTTCCTGACCCTGTTTGTTTATCAACTGGCCCACCGTGAATTTTTAAGCGAAGAAACCCCGGAAGTCGTTGCCGGAACCACCATGCCCTTGCCTGCTCCTCAGGCACCTGCCCTGCCCTTTCACCCAATCAGCCCTGCCGTCTCCAATACGCAGGCATTGCAGGTGAAAAAAGCCGTACCAACTCCTATTCCACCGAAAAAAAGCGAGAAACAGACCAATTCTGAGGAAAAAATTGCAGAACAGGACATAGACGCCATCTTTGCAGGCAAAAACATCGAAGAAAAGAAAACCACCGGAGAGACGGCCCGGAAAGAGAAAAAAGCGGAGGCGAAAAAGGATGGTCACCAATCTTTGGAACAGGAACTGAGCCCGGCAATAGTCGACACCGGAAAAGCACAACCCGGTTCC
>DRLX01000418.1 GCA_011322715.1 Desulfobulbaceae bacterium | reverse complement strand
CAGGCCCCCGCCCTCTCGCATATCCTGGTCAATGTGACGGGCAATATCACCTTTATAAAAGCTCTCGCCATGGTCTTGCGGTAATTCCTGTAAAAAACGTACCATGTCTGGATTGACAAGAGTGTCATGGGGTTGCATATATCTGCCACCCGGCTCATAAAGGGAGCGACCATACTCGGTCATAGTCATAATCGGATGCAGCAGATGAAGAAAACCGGCCTGGAATTCATTGAGTTCATGGCCCCGGGCAAGTTCCGTGGCAGGCCGCAGGACATCGGTAAGCGGCATCCGGCCAAGCCGGGAATGAACATGCAGCAGTCCTTTCAAGATTCCGGGCACGGCGACCGACCCCAGTCCGATATTAAACTCCTGTTGTGAACCACCGAAATCAACGCTGACCGGGAAAAAATGGGGATCATCACCCCCTTCTCTCCCTAGTCCCGGTGTATCGACAAAAAAATCAAAAAATATCTCCCTGGCCGGTTGTGAGCCGCCGGCTGTTCGGGCAAGAAGAAATCCGCCGCCGCCGAGACTGGTCAATGTCTGTTCGGCAACAGCACCGGCGAACCCGGCGGCGACCGCAGCATCAAATGCATTACCACCGGCCTTGAGAATGTCAGCGGCGGCAGCGCTGACCAGGTGGTGCCCTGTTGCCGCTATGGAGCGTTTATATTTCGTCATTTCAGTTTTCGTCATTCCAATATATGTCCTGCAGCATGGTTATCATGGTTGAAAAACTGCCATGCTCTTTCATCACCTGCCGCTGTTTCTCGGCGCTGATATCCCCTTTGAGCAGGGCACGAATTGCTCCGACTCCTTGACTGTCAAACCTGTCGAAAAACGGCTGCAGCAGAGAGAGCAATTCATTGACGGCCTTTCCAACCGGCTGGGTGGTTGTCGGCAACAGGCCAAGGGGATCACAAAATCCTCCTGCATGGCCATGTCGTGCCGCCTGCCACTTGTTGGCACTGAGAAGTTGCGGGCTAACGGGACGCGGTAAAACAATCCCCTCGACGATGGCGGCGACAAAGGCCTGAATAATGGAGGTCAGCCCCAACACTTCAATAAACTTGAGCGGCAGATCACAAATCCGTATCTCGACGGTGCCGAAAGACGGGCTTGGTCGAATGTCCCACCAGAGGTCCTTTGGTTCCCGGATAATGCCGGCGCGGTAGAGCAGATCAATTTCATCGATATATGCCTGCCAGGAGCCAAGATATCCGGCAATTCCGGCAAGAGGAAGTGCCTCAAAGAGCGTGGTTCGATATGAACACAGGCCGGTATCCTCACCACGAAAATAGGGTGATGAACAACTCAGGCCAAGCAGAAGCGGCAGGTAAACCTGGAACACATCACAAACGGCAATGGCCGCATCCCTGTCGGGGATACCGACATGCACATGCAGCCCCTGGGAGATGAACTGACGCCCCACATATTGTAGTTCTTCTAAAATCCGGGCATATCGGTCACCGACGCTGAGAACCTGATCGGCAGGCTCGGCAAAAGGATGCAGGCTGGCCGAATAGAGCAGACAGTTATGATCGGCGGCAATTTTCTCCAGCAGGCCGATGGAACGGCGAAGGTCATTGTTCACGTCGCTCACTGATGCACAGACACCGGTCTGGACCTCAAGAATCGAACGGATAAATTCAGGCGTCACCCGGTCCGCAACCGACGGAGGCACTTTGGAGAGCAGGGCCGGGGCACGGGGAACAAGGTCCAGCGTCTGTTGGTCAATGATCTGAAATTCGAGCTCAACTCCAAGAGTGTACGGTCTGCTTTCGGCAAAGACAACTTCCTGCATGAGCATAACTCCAGCTACGGATTAAGGGCTCCAAGTGCAGTCCGGGCAACCTGGGCAAGCCAGGATGAACCATAGGCCAGGACTTCTTCGTCAAAATCAAAACGACAGGAATGGGCGGGTCCCACCTTTTTATCATCCAGTCCGGCGCCGAAACGAACCATACATCCCGGAATATGCTGTTGATAAAAAGAAAAGTCCTCCCCGCCTAGGCTGGGCATTCCCTGGGAAATGACCCCCTCCTCACCGACCACCTGCAGCGCGGCTGCGCGTGCCAGCTCCGTGGACCATGGATCATTGATGACCGCAGGCAGGCCGTCGAAAAATTTCAGGCTGATCCCGGCGCTGCACATATCCGTCATGCCGCTGATCAGCCGTTCAAAACCGGCAAGAATTCTTGCCCTTGTTTCCCGGTCGGCACTGCGAACCGTGCCCTCAAGCACGGCATGTTCTGCTATGACGTTATGGACGGTGCCTGCTTCCAGCCGGCCCACAGTCACCACTGCGGCATGGGAAGGATTAATCCTTCTGGAAATCAGGGTCTGCATATTCATGACCAGATTGGCGGCCACTACAACGGAATCAACAGCCTCGTGGGGCCGGGCCGCGTGACCACCGGAGCCGTGGATACTAATGGTAAAGGGATCGGTATAGGAACAGATAAGGCCCTCGTCAACGGTAATTCGACCCAACGGATAATGGGTATCTATATGACCGGAAAAAATCATATCGACGCCGGCTAAAACCTGGTCCTCAATCATGGCGGCTGCACCGTTTCCTGATTCTTCCCCCGGTTGAAAGAGCAGCACCACCTTGCCCGGCAGGTCCATTGTGTCAAGGAGAGCGGCGGCCCCAAGCAGCATAGCCACATGACCGTCATGCCCACAGGCATGCATGACCCCGGGTCGGGTTGAGGAAAAGGAAAGACCGGTCTCTTCAAGGATGGGCAGAGCGTCCATGTCGGCACGCAGGGCAACACAGGAAGTGTTGCCGTTATTTGCAGCTATTTCCGCCCGTATTCCCGTGCCCCCGGCAAGGCCCTGCTGGTAAGGTATTCCCAGTCTGTCCAACTCTTTCGCAATCAGAGTTGCGGTCTGCTCTTCTTTGTACGCAAGCTCCGGCTGCTGGTGCAGGGTCCGACGAATGGTCCGCATCCAGGTGAAAAAATCCGATGAAAGAATTGATGATACCACAATATTATCGGATCCTTATTTCACCGACCAAGCACTGTTCCCGTTGTTCCATGGCCTGCTTTCTCTGCCGTTCAAGGCCCTCAATATATGCCTTCTCCTGCTGTTGCAAAGACTTGGCGGAGGTCACCCTTTCTTTCGAAGCGGTATGTGATGGGGGTTGTTCAACATTCGCACTTTGCCGGACAGGGTCTATGGATATATGCATGTCGGTCTCGGTTGCCGGACGTTTGAGCAGGGTCAACAGACCGTCCTGTATCATGGTTGCACTGACCAGTTCCCAGCCGTTGCTTCCCTGTTCATTCAGGGTTTTTTCCACCCCCTCATCGTCAATAATCCTGTCTCCAAGCAAACCGTCTTTTTGAAACTCAAAAACAATTGTTCTGTATTGCCAGTGTATCATGCCTTCCTTAACTTAGGGACTGTGCAAAAATAACTGTAACATCCTGCTTGCCCTTTTGCCCATTTTCTACGTTGCGTAAAGAGCT
>DRLX01000417.1 GCA_011322715.1 Desulfobulbaceae bacterium | reverse complement strand
TTCCGTCCCCGTGGAAAGAGAACCGATATCGGCCGGGCCCTTGATTTTGTCAACCGGGTCACCAAGCGCAAGTGCGTCACCTTCCTCGTCTCCGACTTCTGCCTGCCCGGTGATTTTCAGGAAAGCCTGGAAGCCCTGCAGCCGAAACTCCGGCTGACCGGCCGAAGGCATGACCTGATTGGTGTTTCGGTTACCGATCCCAGGGAAAGGGAGTTGCCGGATGTGGGCCGGATCACCCTTGAAGATGCGGAAACCGGTGAGCAGATCCTGCTCAACACCGGTGACGACTGGACCCGAAAAGCCTATGCCAACCTGGCTGCTGATCAGCACAAACGTTTACGGACCACCGTCCGCAAAAGCGGTATTGATCTGCTTGAACTGTCCACCGACAGCTCCTATATCACCCCCCTGATCGGATTTTTCCGCTCCCGCAGCAGGAGACTTGGACGATGACCGTTTTCTTCCTCATTCTTTTTTTGGTCCTGCTCTTGGCACCGAGGTGCAGCGCCTGGGCAACTACGCCCCATTCCCCCATGGCCCCGCCTTCTTCGGTCAAGCTGCATGACATTAAAGATGTCATTGCCCTACCGGTGCCTGTTCCCTGGTGGTACTGGTTTGCCGGTATTTTGGTTGTGCTGTTTGGGCTTGTGCTCACCATTTGGCTGCTCAAAAGACGAAAAAAAGTGGTCCCTCAACTATCCGCCGGTGAACAGGCGCTGGCTGCCTTGGATTCCGTCCGCTCTCTGATGAGCCCTGACCAATCCCGCAGTTTTGCCGTCAAGGTGGCTGAGATTTTGCGCACCTATATTGAACAGCAATTTCATTTGTTCCGGCCCAATCTGACAACAAGAGAATTTCTTCAGTCCCTGACCCGGCATGCCCACGACACTGACTCTGGGCTTTTTGGTTATGACGGCCTGCTCAAGGATTGGTTAAACCATTGCGACATGGTGAAATTTGCCCGATATACCTTAACAAAAGATGAAATGGAGCAAATGCTTGTCCAGGTTCGGCAGTTCGTCGAAGCAACAGGAAAAGAAGATTTACCGCAAAATGGTGAGCAAAACAATGGAGGACAGGAACAGTGAATGTCTTTCGTTTTGCCTATCCGCAACTGCTCTGGTTGCTGACCCTGTTGCCGCTGCTTATCTTTCTCCGTGGGAGAAAGGGGCCTGCTCCCGCCCTTGTCTTTTCAACGACCTCGATTGCCCGGGTCGTTGCCAACGGGAGAAAGTCCAGGCCGGGCACAATCCCCACCATTCTCAGACTGCTGACCCTTGCCCTGCTCATCATTGGCCTGGCCCGGCCCCAGTTCGGCAATACAACCACGACCATCGAGGCCTCCGGCATTGATATCCTGCTGGCGGTTGACGTTTCCGGTTCCATGGAGGCCCGTGATTTTACCTTAAACGGTGAACCGGCCAGCCGTCTTGAGGTGGTCAAGGCCGTGGTTTCCCGATTTATTAAAGAGCGGCCCAACGACCGTATCGGCCTGCTTGCCTTTGCCGGAAGACCCTATCTTGTCTGCCCGCTGACCCTGGACCATGACTGGCTGCAAAAAAGGCTCGATACCCTGAAAACAGGTATGATTGAAGACGGAACCGCTATCGGCTCCGCCATTGCCGCAGGAACAAACCGCCTCCGGCACTCCAAGGCAAAATCCCGTATTCTTATTCTGCTCACCGACGGAATGAATAATGCGGGTAAAATCGCCCCGCTCACCGCTGCCGAGGCGGCGGAAACCATGGGCATCAAGGTATACACCATCGGCGCCGGTACCAGGGGTGAGGCGCCGATGCCCGTTGTTGATCAATTTGGCCGCAGACGCCTGGTCAGAGTCAGGGTGGATATCGATGAGGATACCCTGCGCAAGGTGGCCGCCCGGACGGGAGCACAGTATTTTCGGGCCACCAATACCAAATCACTGGAAAAGATCTATAAAGAGATCAATAAACTGGAGACAACAACACGCAAGATTAAACATTTTTCCATGTATCGGGAGCTGTTTCTCTATCCGATCCTGACGGCCCTGTTGTTGATTGGTGCTGAACTCATTGTAACACGAAGACGACTTCCATGATGATGACTATTCATTTTGCCCGTCCATTCTGGCTTATTGCCGGCGGCCTGGTCTGTTGCGCGGTCCTTGTCCTTCTGTGGATAAACACCGGACGGCAACAAAAAAGACTGACCCGTTTTGCCTCGGAAAAGATGTGGAGGCAACTGACCGCCAATGTTTCGAAAACCAGACGCAGGCTGAAAATAATTCTGGTGTTTGGTGCCGTATTGGCCTGTTTTGCCGCCCTGGCCAGGCCCCAGTACGGCGAACGATGGATTGATGTCAAACAAAAGGGTATTGATATCCTGATCGGCCTTGACGTCTCCCGTTCCATGCTGGCCCCGGATGTTCGGCCCAATCGGCTGGCCCGGGCCAAACTGGCCATCAAGGATTTTGTCGACCGTCTTGACGGAGACCGGGTTGGTCTGCTTCCCTTTGCCGGTACCTCGTTTCTGATGTGTCCGTTGACCACCGATTACAACGCCTTCAATGAATCCCTTGATGCTGTTACGCCGGCAAGTATTCCGGTCGGCGGCACCAATATCGGAGAGGTGATCCGCAAGGCGGAGACGATTTTACACAACGAGTCCAATTATAAAATACTCATTCTGGTCACTGATGGTGAAAATCTACAGGGCAAGGCCCTGGCCGCAGCCAAAGAAGCCGCCAAACAGAAAATGACCATCTATACGGTCGGCGTTGGTACCAAAGCCGGTGAACTTATTCCGGACGCGATGAACAACGGCGGATTTATCAAGGACGAGAACGGTAATTTTATCCGTTCCCGACTGGATGAAAAGACGCTGACAAAGATTGCCGAACTGACGGGGGGGATATATGTGCCTCTTGGTTCCATGGGTCAGGGCTTCACCACCATTTACCAGGAGAAACTTAAACTTGTTCCCAAGGAAGAACACCAGGAACGAAAACAGCGTCAACCAATTGAACGATTTTACTGGCCGCTGGCCTTGGCCCTGCTGCTGCTCACCATTGAATTTCTTGTTTCAGGTAGAAAAGCATCCGGTTTCATGGGTCTTCCTTTCATCAAAACTGCCGGCAGACGTATATTTAACCACGGAAAATTACTTATTGTTTTTTCAGTTCTTCTTTTCAGGCCACCGCTCGCCAATGGTTCGACCGCAGATCAGTTTTTCCATGCGGGCAAACTTGACCAGGCGGAAAAAAAGTATACAGCAGAACTGAAACGACAGCCGCATAATCCGGTTGTGCAATTTAACCTCGGTGATGTGCAGTACAGAAAAAAGAATTTTGCTCAGGCAAAAAACTCGTTTACCGGTGCCCTGGCAACCGATGATCTCGACCTGCAGGCAAAAGCCTATTACAACCTCGGCAATACTGAGTATCAATTGGGAAGGACCACCCTGAAGACCGACCCTGAACAGACCATTGAGCATTACAGACAAGCAGTCAAGGCATTTGAGGGATGTCTCAAACTCCGATCCGGGGACAAGGATGCTGAGGAGAACCTCATTACAGTAAAAAAAGAATTGGAAAAACTGAAGAAGCAGCAGGAGAAAAAGAAAAAAAAGAAGAAGGACCAAAAAGAGAAATCACCCAAGAAGAATAAAAATAATACAAGCAAAAAACAAAAAAAATCTCAAAATTCCGATCTGAACAAACAGCAGAAGCAGAACAATTCCCAGCAGTCCGGGACCGATAAAGGCGGGCAGCAAAAGAAAGACAGGAACGGACAGGACAAAAAAAACGAAAAAACGAAACAATCACCTGATAATGACAGGCAAAAGGAGACGAACAAACGCAAAAACGGTGCCGGAAGCAGCCCAAAAGAACAACAGAAAAATAAAAATGGTACCGACACTGACAAGAAAAAAAGCAAGGATCATGATTCCAGCCGTGTCCGGTCCAGGCAAGCTGGTTCTGCTGCGCAACAAATGAGTAAAGCTGATGCCAAACGTCGCAAACAGGGAAAGATGACCAGGGCCGAGGCAGCCAACCTGTTGGATGCGCTGAAAAGCGAGGAAGGACGACTTGAATTTATCCCGAACAACCCGGGTAAAGGAGGACAACCGGTCCAAAAAGACTGGTAAACCCGTATGGCTGGACAAAAGTATTCCGGCACAGCCAACTACCGGATAAGCGAGACCTCGACGATGAAAACATCCTGAAGGAACATAACTTCGTGGATTATGTTCGATCAAAATAATAACAGGATAACGAAAAGAAAATTGGTA
>DRLX01000416.1 GCA_011322715.1 Desulfobulbaceae bacterium | reverse complement strand
TTAGAATCTAATCAACTTTCTGTTTGTCCTCAGCCGACAACTCCCTTTACGTGAAGACTCTTGCCAATGCGGTTAATGGGCAGCCAAAAGTAATTCGTTCTTTTCTGCGGGGGGAAATTATCACCTGGACTAACTCAAGAAATCGAGGTCGAAATGCTTGCTGCGGGGATACCTCTATAACTGAAAAATGCCGGAATTCTTATTGACCTTTAATGTGAGCCCTGCGTCATTATTTTGCGCCCGGGCGTTCATTATTCCGAGCCGCTACACTTAGCGGGCTGTTAAATTTTCCTCAATATCGGCAAGGCCACCAACCAGCTGCTTGAACTTTGTTAAGGTTATCACATAGTCATATCGAGCATTTTGGTACTTGTTACTGGCAATGAAATAATCTTTCTGCACATTGAGGACATCCAGCATGGTTTGCAGTCCTTCCTGGTAGCCGGCCTCCTTAATCTGCAGCGATCTTTTGTTGGCGGCAACCGCCTTTTCATAGAACTCTATCGATTCCAGTATCTCCTGCAACCTGTTCCAGATCGACTTCGTCTGCCGGATGACGGATCGACGGGTGGCAATGACCCGTTGCCGTGCAGCTTTGTAACGCCGCTTACGGGCAACCACTTCGGCAACATCACGCCCCCCGCTCAGAAGCTCCATCTGCAGTTTCAAACCATAGTCGGTCCGCTCCCGATTCCATCCATACCCGACCAGATCATTTTCAGGACTGGTTCGTTCATACTCCACAAAAAAACTGACCGACGGTAGGAAACGACTGGCAACAATCTTGCCGTCCAGCCGGGCAGCCTCTGCCTGCAGTCTGCTGATGCGGCAGGTATTGTTTTGTTCTTCAGCTTGTCCCAGCCAGTAGTCAATCTCATTTTCGGGTGCCGAAAAAACCTTATCAACATCCAGTCCTTCCAACTCACCATCGATTGGAACTCCAAGAAGTTCGGCAAGAGCTTCCCGGGCATCATTCAACTTGGCAAGAAGCAGGGCCAGGGTAGCCCTGGTCGTCTCATAACGGGCCTGAATGTCGAACAAATCGGATTGATCTCCCAGACCCAGATCATGGCCGGCCCGGGCCGTCTGCAACTGACTTGTTAGAATCTGCAGTTTCGAGTTTGCCAGGCCCACTTCGTCCCGAACCGAGAGCAGAGAAAAATAGCGCTCAATCACCCTGACAATGAGTTCTTCCCGGGCCTTTACCCGCTCCAGGGCTGCGATATCCATTTCATTGCCGCCCCGCCTGGCGGTGTAAATTTTCTCCATATCGAGTAGGGGCTGATCCAGGGAAATGGTTGCCTCATTATCGCTGAATGTAAGGTGCCTGTCCTCCAGTCCGGCCGACTCGTCAGGAGAATAATTAACCCTGCTGCGCATCGCCTTATCCGAAACAGTGACCCTCGGCCCAAGAGCGGCCACCGAGGACCAGCCATCGGCATCCTTTGCCCGCGCCTCCATGGTCTCGGCTCTGAAAACGGCATCATTTTGTTTTGCCAGGGCCAGGGCCGTGGCGAGATCCAGGCCAAAGGACTGCGGAGCAGAAAGCCCCAACCATGATATAAAAACAAGACCGACTGATACAATCTTCCACAATATCTTAATGGATCGTTTCACCTGCCTGATCCCCCTCACCTGTTTTATTCCCTTTCTCCTTCAATGGCTGCAACTTGCGGACTGTGATTCCTCCTGTCTTGGGGTCGGGAGCTGCCAGACAGATAATCCGGCCGGGAAATTCATTGATCTGAAGGTCCCGGAGCATATTTTCCACTCCCGCGAAGGGCGAGACAATGTCGATAACCCAAAGACGATCGCCACAGTTCCAATCATCCGGCCGCAGTTTGCCGCCGTTTTGCAATAACCTTTTTTCAGCCCCCTGGTTCAAAAAGGCCCAGCTGATAAAGGAAATCGGATACTCTTTTTTCATATAGAGTTTGCACTGCCCTGCGATCAGGGGGGGCATGAGCAGCCATTCCAGATCGGCAACAAACTGGTACCGACGGTGTGACGACTGCATATATAACAGTAGCACCGGCCCCAGGGCGGGCAGACACTTGAGAATTTTGAGTGACTGTTGATGGATTTCACCATTGAGGGTCTCTTCGGCCTCAGCTTCCGTGTCTGTATTCCTGTCGGATTCTTCCTTTCCACTCATCTCTATAACTCCCGTAAACTCTTATCTTTATAACGCAAAATTGGTCCGAGAAAATAATGAATGACCCTTCTCTTTCCAACCTTGATGTCGGTTGTCACGCTCATTCCAGGTAAAAGTTTTCCCCGTTGATCATTGACCGTATTGGGCAATCGATAACTGTCAACGGAGATTCGTATCGGATAAATCGGCCCCATCCTTTTGTCCATCACCGCATCCCGTCCAACCCATTCAACCCTGCCCTTGAGGTCACCATGACGGGTAAAAGGATAGGCCGCCACCTTCACCGAAACCTGCTGATCCTTATGAACAAAGCCAATATCTTTATTCAAGATCCTGGCTTCTATCTCCAGTCCGGAATCCACGGGAACAATGGTCATCAGTGGTTGTGCTGCGGTAACGACCCCGCCGACCGTATTTATGGCAAGTTGCTGGATGATACCGTCAACCGGCGATCGCAATTCCAGATTCAACAGCCTGTTCCTGGCCTTGGCCACTTGCTGCACCAGATCCTCCTGTCTTTTTCGGACTTCAGTCAGTTCCTTGAGCAGGTTCCGTCGATACTCACTTTCCGCCAGCTGTTCTTCTTCTTGTACCCGGGAAAGTCTGAGTTCCAGCTCTTTCATACGATTTCTTTCCAGCTCCAGATTCTTCCGAGCCTCATTGATTTCCATGCGTGCCTGCAGATACTTGCCGCTCGCCATCATCTTTTTCTCCGTCATGGCTTTTTTCTTGGCATAGAGTTTTTCCGCCAGGGGCAGCGACTTTTCCAGCCAGTCGACTTTAGCCTGGACTGAGATCAACTCCGCCTCCGCTCGATGGATATCCAGTTCCATAGCAGCCGTTTTTTCCCGTTGTGCCTGGAAAGACTGCGTCAGCAGTCGCCGGTGGAGTGCAATTACTTCGGTTTCATCATCTGCGGAGGGAGAAAATAATGAGGCATCACCTGCCAGCAGAGCGCTGAGACGAGAGGCCGAAAGCCGGGTTATGCTCAACTTCCGTTGCAGACTGTTGAGATCCGCAGTACTTGCGGTCCTGTCCATCCGCACCAGCAGTTCCCCTTTCCTGACCATTTGTCCATCCTGAACAAAAATTTCGGTAACAATACCCGACTCAAGTGGCTGGATCACCTTCACCCTTCCCTTTGGGACAACCACTCCGGTCCCTCCGGCAACGATATCAATTCTGGCAATGCAGGCCCAGCCTATGGTAAATATGGTCAAGGCAACAAGCAGCAGCACCATGACTCTGGAGAAGGGTGCGGGCGGGCGGGCAAGCACTTCGATAGTGGCCGGCATAAATTCAAATTCACGACGGATGACGTTCTGCTCTTTATATTTTTTTAAAAAATCAGGCATAACTTCCTTCATGTATACTGTTGAGCACGGCAAATCTGCCGCCGGCCTTAAGCAGTGCGGCAGGAGAATCATTTTCCACAATTCTGCCGTGTTCAAGGGTGATGATACGATCAGCATGACGGACGGTGGACAACCGATGGGCAATAATAAAAACCGTCCGGCCGTCACACATCTTCTTCATATTTTTCTGTACCTGCTGTTCTGATTCATAATCAAGCCCGCTGGTGGCCTCATCCAAAATCAACATTCTTGGATCAGCAGCCAGGGCCCGGGCAATGGCCAGCCGCTGACGTTGCCCGGTGGAGAGTCGACACCCCCTCTCTCCCACCATGGTATCGTACCCTTCGGGAAGCTCCAGAATAAAATCATGTGCTCCGGCCAGTTTTGCGGCCTCCATAACATCGTCCATTGCAAGATCCGGCATATTCAAAGTGATATTGTCCCGAATGGAGGTGTTGAACAATACCCCGTCCTGGATCACAACTCCGATCTGCCGCCTGAGCCAGGAGCTGTCCACCATGGAAAGATCGATACCATCAATCAGAACTCTACCCTTTTCAGGGACATAAAGGCGCTGCAGCAGTTTGACCAGGGTGGTTTTGCCGGACCCGGTACTGCCGACAATCCCGATCACCTCCCCCGCCTTTACGGAAAAAGAGATATCGTGCAGAATTTCTTTTCCTTCCGGTTTGAATCTGAAGGAAACCCGGTCAAAGGAGACCTCGCCCCTGATCGGCGGCAGGCTCACCTTTGCAGGATCAAAACCGGGCTCGGACGGAGCAGTAAAAATATCTCCGATCCGGGACACGGAAACATTGACCTGTTGGAGCTCCTCCCAGATTCTGGAAAGACGCATGATCGGAGCAATGACCCTGGATGAAAGCATGTTAAAGGCTATGAACTGGCCGACGGTCAGATTTCCATGCAGGACTTCCCTGGCCCCGAACCAGAGGAGCAGGACCGAAAGAATCTTGCTTATTGTCCCGGTAACCTGACTGATCAAGTTGGAGAGGTGGCCGCTGGAAAAACCGAGTTTGACATATTCGCTCAGCCGCTCCTCCCATTTCTCTCTGATCCTTGGTTCGGCGGCATTGGCCTTGATGGTCTCCATTCCGGCGAGCGTTTCCACCAGAAATGACTGTTTGCCGGAGCCGGCCGCATAGCGGTCATTGAGTTTATGGCGCAGTACCGGAGTAAGAAAAAAAGAGGCCCCGAAGAGAAAAGGCAGGGTGACAACCACCAGGAGACTGAGAAAAGGGCTGAAGAGAAACATGACAAAAAGAAAGACCACCAGGAAGAAGAGATCGAGAAAGAGCATGAGACCGGAACCGGTAATAAAGCGGCGAACATTTTCCAGTTCCTTCATCCTGGCAATGGTATCACCCACCTGCCTCGATTCAAAATAACTGAGCGGCAGGGACATCAGATGTTTGAACAACTGCACTCCGAGCATCAGGTCAATCCGGTTGGCGGTGTGGGACATAAGATATGTCCGCAGTCCGTTGAGTAGTATTTCAAAAAGAGAGACTACGACCAGAGCAAAAACCAGGACATCCAGAGTGGAGAGACTGTTGTTGGAGAGAACCTTATCAATGACGACCATAAAAACCAGGGGAGAGAGCAGTCCGAAGACCTGGACGAAAAACGAGGCCACGAGGCAGTCCCGAAGAACGTTCCAGTACTTGCTGGCCGATCTCATAAACCATCCAAGGCCGAATTGTTCCACTCCCCCCTGTCCGGTCTGCTGTTTTTTAAGCAACAAAATCTGTCCCGAAAGTTCCGGGCTCAACTGCTCAATGGTGGTCCAGCTCCCCCTGGCTTCACCTGCTCTCTGAACAAAGACCTTTCCGTCTTCCTCATTTTTTGCTCCCAGCAAGATAAAATCACCATTTTTTAACTCGGCCACAATCGGGAAAAAACCTGGTTTAACCTGCGAAAGTTTCTTGACTGCAGGTTGAGCCTTAAAACCGATTTCCTGAAATATTCTTGCCAGTTCTATGGGCATCAAACGATCGCCTGAACGGCTGAAATGATGTTTGATCTGCTCTATACTGATCGGGTTTCCATGGAGCTTTGCGGCCAAGGCCGCACAAAAAAGTCCGCTTTGGATATTATTTGTTATTCCATTCTGTTTACTCATTCGACGCCGTTACCTCAAAAAAAAACATTGAAAAAAAAGAAAGCTCACAAGTTATTGAAAAAATTCGGGAAAAGCTCAAGAAGTTCAGGAAGGGGAGATGAAGGGACCGGTAGTCATCAAGGCCCTATGCAAGAGCTAACAGCTCATCCTGCGTATCATCTGCTTGATAGAGGTCATCAGCAGCAACTGCATCCACATGGTAGATCTCGACGGACACAGGCTGTTCAAAGTCCGCTCCCGTCGGACATGCGGCTGCATCCGACTGAAACTGCTGGGCCAGACGGTTGGCTTCCGCCTCGTCCATGAGTAATTCGGGTTCCTGTTCCGGTATCATTTCTTCTGCCCCGCTTGCCGGAAATGGGTCTTCCGCAGCCGTTGCGGTCATAGGGACATCGGATAGATCAGCTTCATGTTGTGCCGCCACCCCTTCTTCACCATCTGCGGGCAACGGTTCCGTCTCGGTATATTCCGACGATGAAATATCAGCCGGTTCGGATTCCAACTCTACTGCGGTGCCGTCCTCACCGTTTGCATGTGGCGCCCCTGCCTCGGCAAGACCGGTCGATGAAGTATCCAGTGTGGCATCCCCGACATCATCTTCGGTTCCAGGCTCAATTTCGGTCTCACATTCACCGGAATCCACCTGGGTAAAAACAATTTCTTCTCCACGCAAGGCCACATCACCGACCTCGCCGGTGGAACCGTCTTGCCGGTGGTAGACGGCGGTTCCGTAGACGGTGTTTCCGGCAATCTCCTGTTCATTGCTATTGCTTTCAAGCTCGATATCACGTATCCCCAGCTCGTCAAGAGAATGAAATTCCCCCTCATCAGTCAGACCATTACTGTTTCTATCCTGCCAGACCCCGAAATCATTCCAGGACGTATCATTGCCGCTGAAAATTCCATCCTCGTTGGAATCAAAAGCACGTAACCCTTCAAGGTCGGTTTCGGCTCCTGGCAGATATTCCCGGAGCATCAGTTCATCCGCCCTGGTAATCTGTGCATCTTGATTGTAGTCGTAGACCAGAAACCCGTCGTCTCCCGCCGCCCAGCCACTTGCTTCCGCATCGCCATCCCGGTTCCAGTCAAAGACAACCCCTTCCTCGATTCCCAGCAGCTCCACCCCGTCACCGTCAAGATCCATGATCACCGGACTGTAGACGTGTCGACCGTTACCACCCAGATGAGAAATTTGAACAAAGATGGAACCGGTTGCCCCGGAGTAATCCGTTGCGGTCAGGATCAGCGAACCCAGGTCAAAATTGCCCTCGAACTTAAAGGAAAAGTTGTCGTGGTTGTTTGTGGAGGTCAATATTCGGCCGCCATGAACTTCTGCGGCGCTGATGGTCGCAATATCGCCATTGTCAACGGCCCAGGAATTGCTGGCTCCGTTCCGGTCTTCCGCCTGAAACGTAAACCAGGTCTCCCAGCCGGACTCCCACACAACCTCATACAACCCGGTAAATTCCGGGGCAAAGTTATGCTCGCTGATTCGGTCAATGATCAAACGGCTGTCTGCGGAACCGCCGTGGCCGTCGGAGACCGTGTAGCTCACGTCCACCCGGTTCTCTCCGAATGTCGGCTGGACCTCGAGATACCCGTTCGATACCCTGACACGGGCCGAGCCACGGCTGACATAAGGATCAACCAGGGAAAGCCCGTCACCGTCTACGTCGGTATCATTGCCCAGCAGCCCGGCAATGCTGTATCTGTTCCAGATGGAGTCCTCTGCGCCGGAGGCGCGGTCTTCCTGGGCCACCGGATTATCATTGACGGCCCGGACGGAAATCTCCGACTCCACCTCGCTTAATCCCCCATGAGAGTCCGTCACCTGGTAGCGAAAGGTATCAACACCGTTAAAATTCGCCTCCGGGGTATACACAATCGATCCCGTCCCGGAATCATAATGCAGGCTGCCATGGGAGGCCCCGGAAACTCCGGTAACCGTCATCGAATCGTTTTCAAAGGGTGAGGTCGTTTCCACATCAAAATCATTGGCCAGAAGCTGGGCGGGAGTAAAAGAAAAGATATTGTCTTCCACTGCTCCTGCAAAATTCTCCCCCCGGAGAACAGGCGTATCGTTGACCGGCGCCAGATCTACAAAGGCCACAGCCGTTACCGGATCACTGATGCCGTCGCTGACCGTATATTCAAAGCTTGCCTGTCCGGGATACTCGTTGTTAAAATTCAGTTCCGGGGTGAACTGAATACTGCCGTCGGGGAGCAGGGTGACGGAACCATGCTCTGCGTTGCCTGCTGCGCTGATAAAAAGCGTGTCGCCATCTACATCGGAATCATTAACCAGGAGTTCCTCCTGATCAATAAGAGCAATAACATCCTCTTGGCTGAAGAGAATCTCGGAATATACATCAGGAGACGCGTCCAGTTTCACATCCACCCGGGTCGCGGCTTCGGCCTGTCCCCCTTGTCCATCGTCTATGGTATAGGTAAAAGAATCCACACCAACCCAGTTGTCGCTTTGGGCCTGATAGTGAATGTTACCGTTTAGATCCAGGCTGACATTTCCATACACTGCCTGGCCAAGAGAAATAATTTTCAGGGAATCTCCATCCACATCAGAGTCATTTGCAAGGAGTGCGGCCGAGCCGTAGACATTGTCATAGGAATTGTTGCCCCAGGCAAGTATGGACTCGTCATTCATGGCCACCGGCGCATCATTTTCACCCGCAACCTCAATGGTCACCTTTCCCGCACCGACCCCGGCCTCACTGTCGGCCACCCCATAGGTAAATGAGGCCGTGCCAAAGAAATCCGCATCCGGCAGAAAATGAATCAGACCGTCATTGTCCGCCCAGGCATCACCGTTATGCGAATCCATAATCCCGGAAAAGTCGAGATCCGTACCATCTTCCACATCCACAGCGCTCGCCATGAGTGATTCTACGCTGAAGGTGATTTCACCGTCTTCGGCCATTTCAGCCGAAAGCCCGGGGACCGTGGGCAGGTCGTTG
>DRLX01000415.1 GCA_011322715.1 Desulfobulbaceae bacterium | reverse complement strand
TGATAATACTATGAGATTTCCAGGGCGTAAACCGGTATTGATATATCAGTAAAGATGATCCCGTAAAAAGTCCAAATCGTTTTTAAAGATGGCTAAGTAAAAACATAGATATACAGGTAAGCGCAGACTCCGAGGAGTAGTGTTCCGGGGCGGATCTCAACTATACAGGTAGTATGTTGTGAATCGCCCCGGGACACACGACGCAGTAGATCGAAGTTTTTACGACGCCATCAGTAAAGACAATTCACAGGAGGAACAGCCATGGAGCAGACAGCACTCATACTTATTGATTATCAGATGGATTACTTTGCCGGCGGCCGTATGCAACTGGTCCACCCGGAGAAGGCTGTGGAAAGGGCCGCCCGGCTGCTGGAATGCTTTCATAAAAACAGAGCACCTGTTTTTATCCTCCAACACATTTCCCTGCGCCCGGATGCACAGTTCTTTCTCCCTGACACGGACGGTATCACCCTGCACCCTGCGCTTCAACCTGAAGACACCGATCAGATTTTACAAAAAAACTTCCCCAACAGTTTCCGCAAAACCGGTCTGAAAAAACTCCTGGATGAGCATGGGACAACAAATCTCGTTATCAGCGGCATGATGAGCCACATGTGTGTCGATGCCACGACCAGGGCCGCCTTTGACCATGGATTTTCCTGCCGGCTGATTCACGACGCCTGCGCCACAAAAAATCTTGTCTTTGGTGATCGGGAAATCCGTGCCGAAGACGTACATGGCGCATTTATGGCGGCATTAGGCGCAGTGTATGCCGATCTCATGACGACAAAAGAATGTATTCAACAGCTGCAAACAGATGCAATTCCCTAACAGCGGAAGGAAGGCAAACAATGGAAAAAAACATCTCCTGTCGATACATGCAGGTAAAAGACCATGATGAGGTCCGTGAGCTGCTTGCAGGCAATCGCCTGCCGACGGACCGGGTAAACGCTGGCAATACAATCATGCTTGTTGCCGAACAGGGAGGCCGGATTATCGGCTGTGGAGGTATTGACCCCATCGGCGAGTCGGGGATATTGCAATCCCTGGTTGTCAACAAAAAGAATCGTTCCAGGGGCTGCGGTAGCCTGCTGGTTGATCGACTGATCAGCGTTGCCGCCCTGCACGCTCTCCGGGAGCTCTTTCTTCTCACGGTATCGGGACGGGATTTTTTCCACAAACTTGGTTTCTCACCCATTGGCGGGGAAACGATCCCCTCGCAGGTAAGACAGACGGTGGCATGGAAAAACCCCGATTGTGCAGCAGCCACCAGTATGCACCTGGACATAACCCGGCAGGCCCGGTATTTTCCTCAGGAAACCCTGCGTCTCAGGGATGATCTGCCGGGTGTACAGCTCTGGGCGGTATCGCTGCAGAAAACCATGTTGACATATTTTACCGTTGACGCCAACAGCAGTTTTCCCCAACACAGCCATGAAAGCGAGCAGATCACCATGGTTCTCTCCGGCGCCCTGTATTTTACCGTCCATGGCGACACCCGCAAGGTTGGCAAAGGCGAGGTCATTGCCCTGCCTGCTGATGTAGAGCACGCCGTATTTACCTTGGACGAAAAGGCGACCGCAGTTGATGCCTGGTCACCGGTCATGAAACGCTATCAATAAACTACCCCTGCCGCAAACCGGCGTGGCAACACAACTGGTTTGAATCCAGAGCCCAAAGGGTCCGGATTGTACAACCAAAATGAAAAAAACATGAACAGACATAACCTTGAGAGGGTATGGAATGAGGAAGAAAATGTGGGAAAAAACATGGAAAACAACACTGATTGGTATCATTTATTCAATGATTTCCGTCTCTGCACAACCAATATATGCAGGGACTTTTCTCCTCACCTGTCCACAACTGGTGCCCGGCAATGGTTTTACTCAGGAACAGGTATTAAATGGTTTCGGCTGCAAGGGTGGGAACATCTCGCCGGAGCTTCACTGGAGCGGAGAACCGGCCCGGACCAGAAGCTTTGCTGTAACGATCTATGATCCGGATGCCCCGACGGGAAGCGGCTGGTGGCACTGGCTGGTTGTCAATATCCCGGCAACGACTCATTCCCTGGCTCCGGACAGCGGCAATCCCGACAGGAAACTCCTTCCAGGCCCCAGCCTCCAGACCCGGACCGATTTCGGCAAACCCGGATATGGCGGACCCTGTCCCCCGACAGGAGATACACCGCACCACTACGTGATTACGGTCTGGGCGCTGGACACCGAAAAGCTGCCGGTCGATCCGGATTCATCCGGGGCCATGGTCGGTTTTTTTCTTCACCAACACCTGTTGGCCAAAGCCGAAATAATTCTCCAACATGGTCGTTGAACCATTTATTGACGAGGGAAAGACAAAATGGAATTTCAAAAATGAAGACAAGACGAAAAATGTAAAGGGGATTCAGGCAGCGCTGGTGGTGTTGTGCAGGATAAAGTAGCGCAGTTTGTCCTGTTGCCCGTCACTGAGTTCACAAAAACGCAATCCGAGTCGCCTGACCGGCACATCAATATACCCGGATTCGGCCATGGTTTGACTGTCGGCAACTATTTCGGCCTCAATGTCGGGCAGGGCAAATTCATCATCTTCAAAAAAAATGTCGAGCCGGAAACGACCTTCCGGCTTCTGTTCAAAGACCGTGTAATTGAGGGAAATACCGGCTTCGCTGATATCTATAATAGTCCCCGGCACGGTGCCGATAAAGGCCAGGGCACCCTCCTTGACACGAAAACGTTTTGTTGCCCGCCGTTCCCGCTCCGACTTCTCATCCATGGCCCTTCCCGCACATACCATCAATGGTCAACAACGGAAACGTGGCTCATAGACCGACAATACTCCTTCACCAACCGCCATCGTTGGGCAGGACGCAGACGAAAATAAATAGGGCTCAACATGAGAATACGCACTGCCTGACGTGGATTCATCTCATCCTCCATAGTAAAATTCTTCTCTGCCTATTCTATGCAAAAAATGATCCAAAACCAGACACCATAAAATCCAGCCTTATTCCTTGACATTGAGCCCATTTCCCGGACAAATCCGGCCATTTTCCGGATAAAATTCCGGAAAAGCGACATTTTTATGTGTTTTCCCGGAAAAACAGTCCGTAGAGCTGTATTGCCACGGACTGTTTTCATCAGTCATTGTGGCCGAGACAGTACAATCCGATCCAGCCATGCTGGTCTGTCCGGAAACGCGGACAAACCTACTCGTTCTCCATGCCGAGATTTTGACCCACCTGCAGATTGACCACCAGGGGCACGGAAAGCTCCATAACGTTCTCCATGGCTTTTTTCAGCAGGCTTGAACTCTTCTCCAGCTCTCCCTCCGGCACCTCGAGAACCAGCTCATCATGGATCTGCAATATCATATGCCCCCGCAGATCCTTCTCTGCCAGAACCCTGTCTACCTCCAGCATGGCCAACTTGATGATATCGGCTGCCGTTCCCTGGACAGGGGTATTGATGGCTGTACGCCGGGCAAACTCTCTCCGGGTTCTGTTTCGGCTGTGAATATCAGGTAACTCCCGCCTGCGGCCAAGCAGAGTGGTGACGTAACCATCCTTTTCCGCCTGGGCCACAATGGTTTCCATGTATCTTTTCACCCCGGCATAAACGGTAAAATACTGATCGATAAAACTCTGCGCCTCTTTTCGGCTGACCTTGAGCTGGGTGGCAAGACCAAAACTTGACATACCGTAAACTATACCGAAGTTAATGGTTTTGGCCACCCGGCGCATCTCTTTGGTGACCAGCTGCGGGGCAACATGGAAAATTTCGGCCGCGGTTTTGCGGTGTATGTCGGCACCGCTTTGAAAGGCTTCGACCAGGGCCTCATCCCCGGAAAAATGGGCCAGCACCCGCAGGTCAATCTGCGAATAATCTCCGGAAAGCAGAAGGAAACCCTCCGGAGCGACAAACGCCTGCCGGATACGGCGTCCTTCCGGGGTCCTGATGGGAATATTCTGCAGATTCGGGTTGGAAGAACTGAGCCTGCCGGTAGCGGTACCACATTGATTAAACGATGAATGGATGCGGCCCTTGTCTTTTTTGGCCAGTCGGGCCAGTTTTTCAATGTAGGTGGATGTCAGTTTGGCAAGATTTCGGTACTGCAGAATAAGATCGGGCAATTCATGCTTGGCGCTGAGCCGCTCCAGCACCTTGACATCAGTGGAATAGCCGCTTTTTGTCTTCCGGCCCCTGGGCAGGCCAAGTTCATCAAAGAGGATTTCTGCCAGCTGCTTGGGAGAATTGATGTTAAACGGACGACCGGCACAGTGATAAATTTGCTCCTCAAGTTCCTTGAGGCGGCCATGAAACTCTTCAGCAAGCCCGGCAAGAACGTCCTGATCGACAAGGATACCGGTCCGCTCCATACGGGCAAGTACTGGGACAAGCGGCCCCTCGACCTCGGCGAAGAGCCTCCACAGGCCCAAATCCTTCAACCGTGGTTCCTGATGCAGGAAGAGAGAAAGGGCACCGTAGACATCTTCACAACTGTAGTTCCCGGCCTCCTCAAGCGGCACCGTGCAGAAAACGCCGTCTCCCTTGCCGCCGCCCGTCACCTCGGCAAACGAGGTCATCTCTATATTGAGCTCCCGACACAGATCGTCCAATTTGTAAGAACGGCGGCCCGGCTCAAGCAGCCACGCACCGACCATGGTGTCATAGAGCGGCCCCTGCAGCAGGGTAGCGCCGTTTTTCGGGTTGGCGAAAACCGTCCAGTCATATTTGAGGTTGTGGCCGATCTTGGGCAGGGATTTATCCTCAAGCAGCGGGCGCAAAGCGGTAAGAACATCATCCCGTTCCAATTGGTCGGCAATCCGTGTTCCCTTTGTATCACAGTGGGCAAGAGGAATGTACCAGGCCTTTTCCAGACTGCAGCAGAGAGAAATTCCGACCAGGTTCGCCCGGCGGCTCTCCAGAGAGTCGGTTTCCGTATCAACAACCAGATATTTCCCCCCGGCAAGTGCCCGGACCATCCGCTTGAGCTCGCCTGCGGTCCGGACCAGAGAAAAACCATCGGTTGCCACCTGTTGCCCGGAGGTATCGGCTGCCATCAGGCTTGAAAATTCAAGTTCGGTCAACAGGCTGCGTAATTTTTCATTATCAGGCTTCCGGACAACATAGGCCTGTGGGTCACAGGCCACCTCAACCGTATCGCAAAGCCTGACCAGGTCCCGGGAGAGAAAGGCATCATCCCGATGGGCAATGAGCCGCTCTTTCATCTTTGACGCCTTTAACCCATCAACCGCCGCATACAGCCCTTCAAGAGAGCCATGGGCGGCAATCAATTTTTGGGCGGTTTTGGGGCCTATCCCCGGCACGCCGGGGATATTGTCGGCGCTGTCACCGGTAAGGGCCAGATAATCCAGCAGCTGCGCCGGGCTGACACCGTATTTTTCCTGCACCTTCTCCTCATCCATGAGCTTGTCGTTCATGGGGTCCCAGAGGGTGACGTTTTTTGCAACCAGTTGCAGCAGGTCCTTGTCTCCGGAGACAATCACCACCCGGCAGTCGTCCCCGGCAAGACACCTGACGGCAGCGGCAATCAGGTCATCCGCCTCCTTGTCGTCATGTTCCATGGACAGGATATTGTAGGCATCGACAATCTTGTGAATATAGGGTATCTGCACCGCCAGGTCATCGGGCATCGGTGGCCTGTTCGCCTTGTATTGCGGGTAGATTCTGTGCCGAAAAACAGGCCCTCTGGTGTCCCAGGCAACGGCCAGGCATTCGGGGTCTTTCTCACGGAGAATACGGCGAAGAATGGTGGTAAAGCCGTAAACGGCATGGGTGGGAAGCCCGGAGCTGTTGCTCAATGGCCGGATGGCATGATAGGCCCGGTATATATAGGCGCTGCCGTCAACAAGATACACCTCTCGCATGGCGGCCATCTCAGATTGCAAGCATTTGATTGAGGGATTTCCGGGCCTGCGCGGCCGTTTCAGGGTCAACCTGTACCTGGTTGACAACCCGGCCCTGTGCCAGGTTATCCAGGACCCACAGCAAATTGGCGGGACTGACGGCATCCATGGTTGGACAGAGACAGCCCGGGGTCAGGGAATGGATAATTTTATCCGGATGCTCGTTAGCCAGTCGCTGGACAAGATTGATTTCCGTGCCGATGACCCAGTGACTGCCTGGCGCGCCCCCGGCAACGGCCTTGATTATTCCCTCGGTCGAGCCATACAGGTCTGCGGCCCGAACGACCTCGTTACGGCATTCGGGATGGACGATAATGGTGGCCTCCGGTGCCGTTGCCCGCCAGCCGCTGACGTGCTCCGGGAAAATTCGCATGTGCACCTCGCAGTACCCGTCCCAGAGAACGACCCGAGCCTTAGCAAGGACTTTTTTCCCATTGCCGCCCATGGGTTCACCCCGCCGCCAGAGGGCAACCTGCTCATCCGGTATATCAAGCATCCAGGAGGCGTTGCGGCCAAGATGCTGATCGGGAAAAAAGAAAACCATTTTGCCCTGATCAAGGGCCCAGGCCAGCACCTCTTTTGCATTTGAGGACGTACAGACGGACCCGCCGTGTTCACCGACAAAGGCCTTCACCGATGCCGAGGAATTCACATAGGTGATGGGAATGATATCACTGTCTGCAAGGCCGGTGACGGCAGTCAACTCTTTCCAGGCTGCAGCGATAGCTGCGCTGCTTGCCATGTCCGCCATGGGACAGCCGGCATCAAGATGGGGCAACAATACCTTCTGGTTATCGGCGGCAAGGATATCGGCGGCTTCGGCCATAAAATGAACACCGCAAAAGACAAGGAACTCCCGGTCCTGAATGGCGGCGGCCTCACGGGAGAGTTTTAAGGAATCGCCCTTCAGGTCCGCAAACCGGTAGAC
>DRLX01000414.1 GCA_011322715.1 Desulfobulbaceae bacterium | reverse complement strand
GGCGTCGTAAAAACTTCGATCTACTGCATCGGGTGTTCCGGGGCGATTCATAACATACTCCCTGTATAGTTGATCCCCGCCCCGGAACACCACTCCTCGAAGACTTCGCTTACCTGTATATCTATGTTTTTACTTAGCCATCTTTAATAATTGTTCGGACTTTTTTACGAGTTCATCATTTTTTATTTTTCCCGAACTATATCTTGTAATCCATTGACCAATAAAGAGGTAATCATATGTCCACCTGGTATGTCGCTGTTGACGGAAAATCCGTAGGCCCACTCTCAACCGCCCAACTTGCAGCCGCCATTGCATCGGGCCGGTATTCAGGATCAACCCTTGTCTGGCGTGATGGATTTGCCGACTGGCAGCCTGCCTCGGAAGTCCCGGAGTTAAACAATCCTGCCGCAGCCACGGGCAATCCACCGCCTGTTTCCGGTCAACAGGCCCATGAGATTGATTATGAAATCTTTGGGCATGAGATGCAATTTGTTGAAATAGAACTTGACCCGGAAGAGAGTGTTGTCGCCGAGGCCGGAGCAATGATGTATATGACTGACGGCATAACTATGGATACCATTTTCGGCGATGGTTCCCAGAGTTCCCAGTCCGGCGGATTTTTTGATAAAATGTTAGGGGCAGGTAAACGATTAATTTCCGGGGAGGGGTTGTTTATCACCATGTTCACCCATACCGGCATGGGAAAAGGCAAGGCCGCCTTTGCCGCCCCCTACCCCGGCAAGATCATCCCCCTGGATCTGAAAAAATACGATGGCCGCATTATCTGTCAAAAAGATGCCTTTCTCTGTGCGGCCAAGGGAGTTTCCATCGGCGTGGCTTTCCAGAAAAAAATAGGGGCCGCCCTTTTTGGTGGAGAGGGGTTCATCATGCAGCAACTCGATGGCGACGGCCTTACTTTTGTCCATGCCGGCGGCACCATTGTGGAAAAAGAACTGGCCGCAGGTGAGGTGTTGCGTGTTGATACCGGGTGTCTGGTCGCCCTGACCCGGACCGTGCATTATGACATTGAATACGTGGGCAATGTCAAATCTGCAATTTTCGGGGGCGAGAGCTTTTTCTTTGCCACACTGCAGGGTCCCGGCCATGTCTGGCTCCAGTCCCTGCCCTTCTCCAGGCTGGCTGGACGTGTCTACCAGGCCGCACCCCAAACGGGCGGCCAGACCGTTGGCGAAGGATCGGTTATCGGAGGCATAGCCTCCATGTTTGAACGATAAAACCAGCAACCGAACACGTTTTCAATTACGGTAAGCACAAACTTCTGGTTCAAACAGGTATCCCGTCAATGTCGGGGCGGGCCTATACGGCCGTCCCGACCTGCTCTTCAAGAAAGGTTCGCACTGCCACGCTGAGGCCAAGGGAATTTCCGAGTTTATCCAGCCATTGCCGTTCGGCCTCTGAATCTACGGTTATGGCTCCTGCCGCCAGAAGATACATAGTCTTGGCCGATGCCGGGTCGGTAATGCCACTGGTGAGTTCGTCAATCGTCCGGGGATGGCGCAGTTCATCAAGGAGAAACATTTTTTCCTCGCCGCTCAACTCCGCGTCGCGCAGTTTGTCCAAAATGGCCTGTTCCTCTTCCTCGTCCAGGGTCCCGTCGGCATGGGCGGCACCAATCATGGCTTGAATCATTCGTTTGGCAAGTTCCCCGGGCGCTAACTCCTGGTTTTGTTTCTCCGTCCTGACGGGTTGATCAGCTGGAGGCGCAGGAGCACGACCGACGCCGGAAGGAGGTGGTGGCGGCGGCGCAGAGGCCTGACCCGGTATGGGAGGGGGAGGAGGCGTTGCACCTCCAGACGGGGCCTGTTTTTTTTGTTCCGACAAAATCTCATAGGCTCCTACGCCAAGGCCGATAACCGTCATCAGACCTGTTCCTGATCCCAACGAATCCATCAGGCCGGAGCCGCCTCCGGTATTGCCGAGTGTTTCTCGAACTATCTTGCCAAGGAGTTGTTCAGCATTAAACATTTTTTCTTCTCTGTGGGTTCGGTTAAAAATTGTCAGAGTTGGTTTGCATTGCGTGTATTGTCACGCTAATGTATATATACACCCGTAATAAAAAAGAAAACAAAAGAAAAAAGTAGAAAACAAAAAAATATGGCGCATTCCCGGAAAATCGATCAACTGCTGGATTTCATTTCCCGTTCACCAACACCCCTGCATGCGACCAGACAGCTCATCGGTCTGTTGCAGAAAAATGGTTTTTCACCCCTTCGAATCGAAGACGATTGGACAACGCCAGGGCCCGGTAATTATTATGTTGTCGGTAACCATTCCGCTCTGGCTGCTTTCACCATAAGCGGAACACCCCTTGCCGTCAGCGGCCTGAGACTTGCCGGAGCACATACCGACAGTCCCTGCCTGAAACTCAAACCCAATCCAGCTCGACAAAAAAATAATATTTTACAACTGGTGGTCGAGGTCTATGGAGGCGCCCTGCTTGCGACCTGGTTTGACCGCGACCTCTCCCTTGCCGGACGTCTTTCCTGGCTGGACGAGAAAGGAGAGTTGCACAGCGGACTCATTGACTTTCAGCGACCGATAGCCATTATCCCCAGTCTGGCTATTCATCTGGACAGGGAGGCCAATAGCAAAAAGACGATCAACAAACAGACTGATCTTGTCCCTCTGCTGGCTGCCTCGGAGGATGAATGCGATTTCACCGATATTCTCAGGCAACAAATAACACAAGAACATCCAAAGGCCGGCGTCAAAGAGATCGTCGGCCATGATCTCTTCTTCTATGATACCCAACAACCGGCCCAAATCGGTTTACAGGGTGATTTTTTTACCGGCGCCCGCATGGATAACCAGCTTTCCTGTTTTACTCTGATTGACGCCCTTGTCCATGCGCCGGAAAGCCGGGACTCCCTGGTCGTACTGAATCCCCATGAAGAAGTGGGCAGTGTGTCGGCAGTCGGCGCCCAGGGACCGTTTCTGTCCATGCTGCTTAAGCGTCTGCAGCCCGATAGCGTCAAACGGCAGCAGATGTCGGCCCGCTCACTGCTCATATCCATGGATAATGCCCATGGCGCACATCCAAATTTCATGGAAAAATATGATCAGGAACACCTGCCCCTGCTGAATAAAGGGCCGGTGATTAAATGGAATGCAAATCAACGTTATGCCACGGATACCGTTACCGGCGGATTCTTTCGCGCACTCTGCAGACGTGCAGGGACGGATGCCCAGGATTTTGTCATGCGTAACGACATGGCCTGCGGTTCGACCATTGGGCCTCTCACGGCAGCAGCAACAGGGATAAAAACCGT
>DRLX01000413.1 GCA_011322715.1 Desulfobulbaceae bacterium | reverse complement strand
GCTCCCATTCCCTGGTTCCGGGATTTTTCAATTCCGGGTTGATCGCCTTGAAAACCCGTGCCAGGCTGATGGTTATTGCACCGACCAGCTCCGGAATTTTTTTCTCCGTCATATCGGAGATTCCAAGCTTGAGCGGGGGCAGGGTCGCCTGTTGTTCGAGGATGGGAGTGAGCGAAAGTTCTTCGTCAAATTCCTTGAAATCACGGATGGCCTGCTGCAGACCGGCGGTGATGGGGATGTCCTGGTATTCGATGATGTCCCGGTCGTTTATACTGGCGGACACCTGACCCAGAAGAAGAAGGTCGCGTAACCGTTCCCCGATAAAACCGCTGAGCCGTTTGACGTCGCTTTTATCGATATCGAGATCGGCTGCTCCACGAAACAACCGTTGCAACTGTTTGATTCCCATAACCATGGTTCATTCCTCCGCTTTCGAGTGATTTATTCTTGAATTTCTCTCATAAAAAACAGGTAAGCGCAGACCCAGAGAAATTCAGGCGGTATTTTCCTCTCAATTTTTAATAGATATCATCCAAAATCCATTGACTTTACGTATCAATCAGAGACCTTGAAGCGTCACCTGTTATCTGTTTTGGCCTGGTATTGTTCAGGGCTGAAGCCGTTCCTACCAAAATTGACGATATTAATGCAATTGTAGGGGCGGCTTTAGCCGCGAATCCATCGTTTTGTCCAGGTTACGGGCAACGCTCGCGTTACTTTGTCTGTTTTGCCGATTTGCGGACGGCAAGGGCGGTAAATGTCAACATCCAGCCATACATCAGGAGTTCAACGCTGACAATGATACCTATAACCCAGAGGCCGGAGACCGGCCAGCTGATACCCAGAATAACGGCAAACAGGACATCAACCAGGCCGATTATGACGGGCATCAACCATTTCCATCCGAGTTTACGCAATCGGATGCCATAGGCAATACGGATAATGCCCAAGGCCAGGAAAATTCCACCCAACAGCAGGGTCAAGGCGGCCGATGCGGCAACAGGGTTAACCAGAATCAGCGCCCCGGCGCCGATATAAAGAACGGCGAGCAGGACATGGACCATCTTCCCCCGCCATTTTTCTTCCCTGTCCATGATGGTCTGGACCAGGGCAAATGTTCCATTGAGCATTATTATGGCCCCGAAAAAAAGCACAGTCACTAAGGTCATGGCCACGCTCTGCACCAGGCCGATACCGCCGGTCACCAGCATCAGAATGCCAAGTGCCAGCAACCATCCCCATTTACGGGGCAGTTCCTCCAGGTCGACCACGACCACTTCGGTGGTTATTTTTTCTTCACTCTTTCCCATGTGATTCTCCTCCATATTCCGGGTCGGAACAGGCACAACGGTGTCGGGTCATGCCTGTTCCGATTATTGTCCGGTATTGGTTAGATATGTTCTTTTTCCACGATGTTGAAAATTTTCTCCTTGAATTTTTTCAAAGAGTTTTTCAGCTTCTCAGTAAAACCCTTGCCGAACTTGCCGCCTTCGGTTTTTTTCTCGATTTCCTTGAGCTGTTTGTAAAATGTTTTGTAATCCTTCTTAGTGCCGTAACCAAGCGCTTCAGCCATTTCGAGCTGGGTTTTGGTATCGGAGAGCAGACTTGCCAGTTCTTTATTCTGCTCTTTGGTCCGATTTTTCTGTGCGGCAAGTGTTTCCGCTTTCTTGAGCATCTCTTCAGCCCTCAGAATGGGCAGAGGGATCACGTTTTTGGTGATGACCAGCGTTGACAGCAGATCATACAGGCTTGCTTTGGCCTCCTGGTATTTTTCCTCATCGACCAGCTTAGCAACGGCCTTGATACCGTTGGAGTAGCTGGCCAAGGGAAGAGAGGTAACGATGACATCGATTTCGGAGGTCAGGCCCATAAGGATCTCTCGGGCCTGTTGGACTTCTCCGTCGTCGAGGAGTTTTTTCGAGGTTTTCACGGCTTTTTTGATGGTGTCCACCGAACTGATGAGATCATAGGTCTCAATTCGTACGTCAATGGGAGCATTGGCCATATCAGGTTCCCGGGCAATAACGATGTCCAGCTTGCCCGATACTACAGCCAAGGCATCAAGCGCCTTTTGTTTGTCTTTCTTGTCAAGGGCTTCAATTGCCTTTTTGGTCTGGGTAAGGGCGGTGACAGCCTCTTTGATAACCGTGGCCCTCTTCTTTGTCGCCGCCTCACGGGTTTTACTCTTTACCTCTTTGGAAACTTTGGCCGTTCCTGCAGCCTGAGTTTTGTTTGTACCGGTTTGCGCCATTGCCGTGGTAGTAAACAGCATGGCCCCGGCCGCCAGCAGACAAACCATGGTTTGACGAAATTTTTTTTGTTTTTTCATTGCACACCTCCTGTGTAGGGTTTGGTTGGGTTTTGGAAAAAATAACTTGTATATCGTGGGAATAGCAACAGGCATGCCAAATACTAAACAGGAGTATTATCAATATGATGGCTGGTGTGGAGAGGCTTGGGAGAGCTGGAAAGCGGCCAATTTGGCCGTAATGGTGATTGGAAGGCGGCCAAAAGGGCCGGGCTATTTGTCGTTGAGTTTTCGGCGCAGGGTACGTTCGCCGATGCTAAGAAGGGCGGCGGCTTTTTTTCGATTGAAATTCGTCCGTTTAAGGGCCGCATCAATGAGTATTTTTTCCGCTTCGGCCAGAGAGGCATCGGCGGGTATGCAGATAGTCTCCTCGTCGGGGCAGTCCGGGCGGGCCTCAATGGCCGGTAAGGCGGTGGCGAGAAAGTCGGCCGAGATCTCCTGCATATCGTCGGGAAGACGGACGGCCAGTCTGGTCATGTGGTTGCGGAGTTCACGGATATTGCCGGGCCAGGAATAGGATGACAGCAGGGATTGCGCCTGTCTGGTAAAGAGAGGCGGGTGGCTCTGCCGGCCCATTTCTTCCAGAGTACGCCGGAGGAAATGGTTGGCAAGGAGGATAATGTCCTGTTTTCGCTTTCGAAGCGGCGGCAGTTGCACCTGGAGGACATCCAGCCGATAGAAGAGGTCCCGGCGAAAGAGTCCGGCTTTCACATCTTCGTGCAGGTCGCGGTGGGTGGCGGCCACAATGCGGACATCAATGGGCAGGGGTTTTTCTCCGCCGATGCGTTGGATTGTACGCTCTTCCAGCACCCGCAACAGGCGAACTTGGAACTGGAGCGGCATTTCACCGATTTCATCCAAAAACAAGGTGCCGCCGGAGGCCTGCTCAAAGCGGCCGTGATGCAGGCCTGAGGCACCGGTAAAGGCGCCGCGTTCATGGCCGAAGAGCTCACTTTCCAGCATGGATTCCGGAATGGCGCCACAGTTGACCGCCACAAAGGGGCCCGCACTTCTCGGGCTTATCCGATGGATTGCCATGGCCGCCAGTTCCTTGCCTGTTCCGGTTTCACCGCCAATAAGGACCGGTTCGTCCAGGGCCGCAAACCTGGGTATATCGGCCAGCGCCTCGCCCATGACCGGGTCCTGGAAGAGCAGATAGGGTTCCAGTTTGTTTTCCAGGCAGGAAGGGGCGCGGGCGGCGATATCGCGCTGCAGCCTTCGGGCCAGGGCGATCGGGTCAACCGGTTTTTGCAGATAGTCACGGACCCCGTGTTTTATGGCGCTGACCGCACTGTCCACGGAGCCATGGCCGGTGATGAGATAAAACAGACCATCGGGATACCGTTTCTGGAACTCGGGCAGGAGATCAAGGCCGGTGCCCTTTTTCAGCTTGAGATCGGCCAGCACCACATCAACAGGTGCGGTCTCGAGCAGCAGGCCGGCCTCCCGCAGGCCGCCGGCGGTAACCACCTTGCCGCCCATGCCTCGCAACACCCGGGCCAGACTGCGTTGAATTGCCGGGTCATCGTCAAGGACCAGAATATGCATTCCGTCAAGCTCTGGGAGGTTGTCCGGCTTCTTCATCGTTCCGCTTCCATCTTCGGAGGCTGCGGGAGGACAATGGTGAAAATCGTGCCGCCGCCTGACCTGTTATGCGCCCGGATACTACCGCCATGGGCTTCAACGGTCCGGCGGCTGATGGACAGCCCCAGGCCGTGTCCATCCTCCTTGGTGGTGACAAAGGGGGCAAAGATATTGGTTTCTTCCGGAATACCATTACCCCTGTCCCGGACAGTAATCACAACTTTTGCATCCTCAGCTCGGATTTCGCATTCGATCACCCCTCCCTGTTGCCCGCTTTCCGCCGCATTGATAACCAGGTTGAGCAGGGCGTCACGGATGGTATTTTCCATGACCAGAACAGGTCCCCGGACAACGGAACTGCATTGCAGACTCAGGTTTCGTTTCAAGAGAAACGGCGCACTTAATCGATCAATCTCCTGCAGCAGCCGCTCCGCATCTACTTCCTTGACCTTCTCGTCGTGTTTTTTTGTCAGGTTGAGCATGGAAGAGAGTTTATCATCCAGTCGTACCAGGTCCTGGTCCATTTCTTCAATAATGTCTTCCGATTCTTCGGGCAGGATGCGCAATGAGGAGAGGTTGGCCCTGAAACTGGCCAGGGGATTGCGCAGGTCATGGACCAGGCCGGACATGAGTTCGGCGGTTTCGGCCCTCTGGTAGAGCTTTTGCATTCGCGCCTCCAGCCAGCGTGTTTTTTTCGCCGCCCAGATGGTTATGCCAAGAGCGATCAAGAGGCAGGTGACCCCAAGGATGAAAAAGAGCAGGATGGCCCGGCGCAGAATCATCATAGCCCGGCCAACGGCATCTTGCAGGGTGGCACGGTTAAATCCGAAGATGATATGGACGGGGGAGTTTGTGGTATCTTTGGTTATGAATTCGATGCGCAACAGTGGTTTTGATTCGGAGTAAAGTCGTCTCGGTGCGGTGGAACTACGGAGGTCCTGTCCCTGCCGGTTCTGTCGGGTTGTTGTTTTTCGGGTTATTATGTGGTTGCCGGTGCCATGGTATTTATGAAATCCACCGCTGGATGTTTCCACGTTGACGTGTTCAAGTTCGGGGATTTTTGAAAAGACGGTATTTAATGTCTTTTGCAGCCAGGATGATTTGGTGTCGATCTCAGCCGAGAGATCGGAGTGGGAAAGATGTTCAAGGACCGGAGTTACGGTCTGCAGCAGACCATGGATCAGGAGTTCGGACTGCGCCTGCCTGGCCTGGTAATAGAGCCAGGCCGATCCCGCTCCGGTAACGGTGACAAACAGCAGCAACACCACCAGATAGGGGAGGAGAAAAATACGAACAACAGGTAGTCTGGATCGAATTGCAGCGGCCATAAGGGGTGTTACATAATGGCGTCGTAAAAACTTCGATCTACTGCGTCGGTCCCTGGGCGATTCACAACATACTACCTGTATAGTTGAGATCCGCTCCGGAACACTACTCCTCGGAGTCTGCGCTTACCTGTATATCTATGTTTTTACTTAGCCATCTTTGAAAAAATTTGGATTTTTTACGAGTTCATCTTACATGAGATTTTTAAAAAAATCATTGCCCTTGTCATCGACCAGGATAAAGGCCGGAAAATTCTTGACCTTTATTTTCCATACGGCTTCCATGCCCAGTTCCGCAAAATCAAGGCATTCGACGGAAGTAATGTTCTTTGCCGCCAGAAGCGCAGCCGGACCACCGATTGAGCCAAGGTAGAACCCACCATACTCTTTGCAGGAATCGGTGACGACCTGAGAGCGATTGCCCTTGGCGATCATGATCATGGAGCCGCCCAATTTCTGGAACAGCGGCACATACGGATCCATGCGGCCGGCGGTTGTGGGACCGAATGATCCCGACGGCATGCCGGGTGGGGTTTTGGCCGGGCCTGCATAGTAGACCGGGTGATTGCATAGGTACTCGGGCAGGGGTTTGCCTGCATCCAGCAGTTCCTTCCACTTGGCATGGGCAATGTCGCGGCCGACGATGATGGTGCCGCTGAGCAGGATCTGGGTGGCAACCGGGTGCTGTGTCAACTCGGCCAGGATTTGCGGCATGGGCTGGTTCAGGTCAACGGCCACTGCCTTGTTATTTGTTTTTGTCCTGCATTCCTCAGGAATAAGGCGGCCGGGATTATGGTCCAGTTGTTCAAGCCAGAAGCCCTCTTTGGTAATTTTTGCCTTCAGGTTGCGGTCGGCCGAGCAGGAAACACCCATGCCGATAGGGCATGACGCTCCGTGCCGGGGCAGGCGGACCACGCGCACGTCATGGGCAAAATATCTGCCCCCGAACTGGGCGCCGATACCGAGTTCGCGTGAGGCGGCCAGCAGCTCCTGTTCAAGTTCGATGTCCCGAAAGGCACGACCGTATTTATTGCCGGATGTGGGCAGGTCGTCATAGTAATGGGTGGAGACCAGTTTGACCATCTTCAGGGTCGCCTCAGCACTGGTGCCGCCGATGACAAAGGCCAGGTGGTAGGGCGGGCAGGCGGCCGTGCCCAGGGTTTTCATCTTGTCGACAAGATAGTTTTTCAGGGCATCGGGATTGAGCAGGGCCTTGGTCTCCTGGTATAGGTAGCTCTTATTGGCGCTGCCTCCGCCCTTGGCGACAAAGAGAAAACGATACTCCATGCCGCTGGTGGCATAAATGTCTATCTGGGCGGGCAGGTTGGTGCCCGTGTTGACCTCGTCATACATGGTCAGCGGCGCGTTTTGTGAATAGCGCAGATACTCGCCGGTATAGGTGGCAAATATACCGGCGGATAATTCTTCAGCATCATTGCAATCGGTCCAGACCTGTTGCCCTTTCTTGCCCATAACAATGGCCGTTCCCGTGTCCTGACAGACGGGCAGTATTTCCTGAGATGATATTTCCGCATTCCTGAGCATGGCCAGGGCCACCTCACGATCATTGGCGGAGGCCAGTGGATCTTGAAGGATCTTTGCTACGGATTCATTATGCTCCCGGCGCAGGAAAAAGTTGACCTCATGCATACCAAGGCGTGCTATTTCCCGTAGACCTTCCGGCCGGACAACCAGAAATTCCCGGTCCCGGAATTTTTTCACCGTAATATATTGCTCCGATCCTTCGATGAACCGGTACTCTGTTGAATCGTGATCCAGAGGAAAGGGATTCTGATAGATAAATTCCATTGTCTCAGCCATCGCACATCTCCTGTTGAATGAGCTGCTTGCGAGTAAAGATAACCCTTACAGGTATGTCAAGCATATTGGTCTGTAAAAACTGTTCTATTCGTTTAATACCACCATCTTCCATGCTGTCAATGAGGATAACGATTTTCACCACCACGGCCCCGAACTGCATGACCTCTTCGATGGCCCTGACCACCATGGAACCGGAAGAAACAACATCGGCGGCCAGGGC
>DRLX01000412.1 GCA_011322715.1 Desulfobulbaceae bacterium | reverse complement strand
TGCGAGCAGGCGCAGGAACTGATGCATGTCTCCAATCTCTTTCATACCAAACCGCAGATTCGGCTGGCGGAACTGCTCTGCGCCAATACCTTTGCCGATAAGGTGTTTATGGCCAATTCAGGGGCCGAGGCCAATGAGGCGGCCATCAAGCTGGCCAGGATCCACAGCGGAGCCGGACGTTATGAGATTATCTCGCTGTCCGGTTCTTTTCATGGCCGTACCCTGGCCACGGTTGCCGCCACAGGTCAACCCAAATTTCACCAGGGTTTTGAACCGCTGCCCGAGGGTTTTGTCCATGCTCGTTTTGGTGATCCGGCGGAGGTGGAACAGCTGATCAATGAAAAAACCTGCGCCATCCTCTGTGAGCCCGTTCAGGGTGAATCAGGAGTCCGCCCCCTGGACAGGGAATATCTGCAGGCCATTCGTGCCATGTGCGACGAATGGGGGCTGCTGCTCATCTTTGACGAGGTACAGACCGGTATGGGCCGGACGGGAAGCCTGTTTGCCTATGAGCAGCTTGGTGTTGTTCCGGATATCATGACAGCGGCCAAGGCCCTGGGTAACGGCCTGCCCATCGGCGCCATGCTGACCACCGATGAGATTGCTTCCTCGCTCGGAGTTGGAACCCATGCCTCTACATTCGGCGGCAATCCGGTGGCGGCGGCGGCAGCGGTTGCGGTGCTGGAAACCATGCTGGCTCCGGGATTTTTTGACGGGGTTGCCGAGCGGAGCCGATATTTTATCGCACGTCTGGAAGAACTGGCGACAAAATTTCCGGATCTGGCAACCGGCGTTCGCGGTCGGGGCATGTTGATCGGCCTGGTGTTGACGGAAAACGGACGGCAACATGGAGTGGAAATTGTCGGCAGGCTTTTTGAGCGAGGTGTGCTGATCAATTTTGCAGGTATGCGGGTGCTCAGGTTTATTCCGCCGCTCACCGTAGAGCAGGAAGAGATTGATCAGCTTATTGAGCAATTGGAACAGGTTCTGGCCGAGTTTTCTTGAGGGTACCTTGCATCCATCATCGAACAGGGCCCAATAATGGTTTATTCCCGATGCGCTGAAGACCGGGATATAATGTTTTCATGGATCTGCTTTCCCTGATAGCCATTGCCGTGGCCCTGGCCATGGATGCCTTTGCCGTTTCCCTTGCCGCCGGGGCCATACTCTGCCCGGTGACCTGGCGCCACTGCTTTCGCCTGGGATTTCATTTTGGTCTGTTCCAGGGGTTGATGCCGATCATCGGCTGGCTGGCAGGCAGGGGCGTTCAGCAGTACATCCTTGCCTGGAATTCCTGGATAGCCTTCGGCCTGCTGCTATTTTTAGGTCTTCGTATGATCTATGAGGCCGTGGCCACCGGACAGGATGACAAACCAGCCAGTGATCCAAGTCGGGGCCTGAGTCTGATAGCGCTTTCCATTGCCACCTCGATTGATGCTCTGGCCGTGGGGCTCACTCTTGCCATGATCGGCGTCACCATCTGGCTGCCTGCTCTGGTTATCGGCCTGGTCGCCCTTCTCTTTTCCGTTGCCGGGGTGTTGCTCGGCAATCGTATCGGCTCCCTATGGGGCAGTCGGGTCGAGGTCCTGGGAGGCCTGGTCCTCATCGGTATCGGCGTTAAAATTTTACTGCAGCACCTTGCCGTCGGATAATTGTGTCTGGAAAGTGGGATTTGATGTCTGGTTTCAGCGCGAATGGTCCTGGATTTTATAATAACAGGGCCGATACAACGGCACCTATAAGGACCACCCAGAGGATATTAACCTTTTTGAGGAGGGCGATGAGGGCGCAGACTGCGATCAGAGCGGAGAGCGGCGTCCAGTGGGCGGCAAACCCGAAGCGGATGGTTACAGCCAGCAGCAGGCCGACAAATGAGACCAGGACTCCTCGCAATGCGCGTTGCAGGGACGGATTATGCTGCATACGGTCAAAGTAGGGGACGACCAGCAGAAGAAGAAAGAGCGACGGGGTAAAGATGGAAATGGTGCCGACAAGAGCGCCGGGGATTTTTGCCAGCAGATAACCGGCAAAGGTGGCGGTGATGACGATGGGGCCGGGGGTTACCTGGCCCAGGGCGATGCCGTCCATCAGGGCCTGGTTGCTCATCCAGTGATGCACTTCGACGATTTCGTGGAAGAGAAGCGGTACCGAGGCATAGCCGCCGCCAAAGGCAAAAAAATCAATCTTCATCATCAGAATTGAGAGGGAAAAAAGATCTCGACGGATGAAAAAGAGCAGCCCCAGGCACACAATGGCCGTAAGCGCAATGAAGAAGGCCGGTCGCAGTGTTTTCCATGTTGTTTTTGGTATTTCCGCTGCAGGTTGCCGGGTGGTATCTTCACGGATAAGCGATTTGTAGAGGATAAGACCAAGGATTCCCGAAGCGAGGATAGCGATGATCGGGCTGCCGCCCAGGGCGAGAAAGATCGAGGCCCCGGCCACGAGCAGGATATCCTGTTTCGCTGTAATATAGCGACGGCCAAAGCCGATGGCAGCCCCTGCAACCAGGGCGACAACAATGACCTGCAGGCCTGAGAACAGGGCAATAACTCCGGGTAGATCATGGGTTTTGGTGTACATGGCGGAAAGGGTGACCATCAGAATAAAGGCCGGCAGCCCAAAGGCCGTGTACGCAGCAACTGCTCCCCATGGCCCGCCGGCGCGCAAACCCGCATAGGCAGCCGCCTGCATGGCGGTGGCGCCTGGAATTGTCTGGCAGAGGGCAATGCCTTTTTTAAAGGAGTCCTCTTTGACCCATTTCTTGTCCTTGACCGTCATTGTTCTGATGTAGGCGACCATTGCCGGGCCACCGAAAGCCGTCAGTCCCAATCGCAAAAAGGCGGCGAAAATATCAGCGGCCGTGGCCGGGTATTTTTTTTCAGTTATTGATGGTTCCATTTTTTTCGCCGTGATGATTGTTGTTCAATATCAGCCCATATGCCCCTGTGGTGTTTATAGACATTTTTTTCATACTGCAGCCACTTCCGGCATGCGGCGGCGTGACATTGTTTTCTGTTGACAATGGCGTATCCTGATCGAAGAAGAAATTCATTGAAATTTTGACCACTTCTAAAAACCATGGCGACGATACGGCCTTGGGAACTCCTTGTTATCGGATTGATTTTGATGCTCTTGCCGGTGATAGAGGCGGTGGCAAATTTTTTGGCCTTTTTTCCCGGTATCGTCTGTGGGTCGGGACATTTGATGCCGTACAGGGTAATGGTTCGGGTTTGCTCTTTCCGGGAGACAACAAGGGTGTCGCCGGTCAAAACCCGGAGTACCCTGCCGTTCCAGGCATGGGCGGGAGAAGC
>DRLX01000411.1 GCA_011322715.1 Desulfobulbaceae bacterium | reverse complement strand
GCAGGATCGGTATTTCCTATACCGGTATTTTTGAATCCGAGGGCTATGGAACTCCCTATGAAAAGGGGCATCTTTCTTCCCTGCGGTTACCGGGTAATCGTTTTTACCTGAAAATTGCCGAGGATATTCATCATAAAAAAAAGATGGCCTGCATTGACTGCCATACAAGGGAGGAAGTCATGGGCAACGGCACCAGCTATGCCCATTATGAAGAGCAGCTCGAGATCGGGTGCACGGTTTGTCATAGCGAAAAGCCCGGCCTGACCCGCAAGGGCAATAAGCTGACCAACGTGAAGAAGGAGCAGGGAAGGTATTTTCTGGTCGGGCGAAATAACGATCAACACTATCCATTGAAACCGCCGGGGAAAACAAGCTGCCGCTATCCCGGTCACCGGAGGCTGAGCTGCGAATCTTGTCATTCCTCCTGGGTTCCCCAGTGCTACGGCTGCCATGCCAAGCGCGATAAGCGGGAAACTCATCTTGATAAATTAACCTTAAAAGAGACTAAGGGCTGGTGGGAAGAGGGACGTTCGTATATCCGTTATGAAAAACCAATGCTTGCCGTCTGGGGAAAAAAGGTAGTGATTGTTACGCCCGGCTGCCAGGATGTGGTGACCTTGATTGATGAAAAGGGGAAGATTGAGGGTGGATTCAACCGTTTTACCATGGCGGCCATCAACCCGCATACAACCCAGGCCAAGGGGCGAGATTGTGCGGATTGTCACAGCTCGTCCAAAACCCTGGGGTTGGGCGAGGGGACCGTGCTGAAAAAGGACGGCAAGTGGGCCTTTATCCCGATTGATCAGGGCGTGGATACCCTGAATGGAAGGACGGTCGGGTTTGATAATTTTGTCACCATTGACGGAAAAGCCCTGCAACACGGTTCACGCAAAGACCTTCGCCCCTTTAACGGAGAAGAACTACATCGCATCTTGCGGGTGGGTCTTTGTCTTCGCTGTCATAAAACTTATGATGATCCTGTTTATACAAATTACGATCCCAAGAAAAAATGTCCGGTCTATAAGGAACCGTAATTTTCCACCTAAAATTCTTTACAGAAATCCGTGGAAACGGTATCTGTTAAACGCTTAAACGCTTAAACGCTTAAACGCTTAAACGCTTAAACGCTTAAACGCTTAAACGCTTAAACCAGGAACCTGGAACCAAAAAGAGGAAACACGAATGTGGAAAAATATTCAACCGGCGCCACCGGATTCAATCCTGGGGTTGACGGAACAGTTTAAAAAGGACAACAATCCAGCCAAGGTAAATCTCGGTGTCGGAGTCTATAAGGACAACAGCGGCAACACTCCGATTCTCGGCGTTGTCAAAAAAGCGGAACAGCGGCTGCTCAAAGAGCAGACCAGCAAAAGTTATCTCCCTATTTCCGGTGATCCCGCCTATGGCCGGGCCGTACAACGACTTATTCTTGGAGGTGGTAGCGAAACCGTGCAGTCGGCACGGGCGGTAACCGTGCAGGCTCCCGGAGGTACGGGTGCGCTCAAGGTGGGCGCTGATCTGCTTAAGCGCTTTAATCCCCAGGCTACGGTCTGGGTAAGCTCTCCGACCTGGGCCAATCATAATGGTATTTTTGGTGATGCCGGTTTTGCAATCAATAGTTACGGATATTACAATCCGGAGAGCAAAAATCTTGATTTTGATTTGATGTGCAAGGATCTTGCCCGCATTCCGGCCGGGGATATTGTGGTCCTGCATACCTGCTGTCACAATCCATCCGGAGTCGACCCGAACCAGGACCAGTGGGACGAAATAGTCCGGATAGCGGACAACCGGGGTTGGATGCCCTTCCTTGATTTTGCTTACCAGGGATTCGGCGAAGGCATCACGGAAGATCGCTATGCCGTAGAACGGTTTGGTGCCACCGGCAAAGATTTTTTGGTGGCGAGTTCTTTTTCGAAAAATTTTGGTCTCTATAATGAGCGTACCGGCGCCCTGACCATTATCTGTCCGAGCTCAGCAGAGGCCGAGATCGCCATGAGCCACGTCAAGACTGTCATCCGGACAAATTATTCCAATCCTCCCGCCCATGGTGGGCTGACTGCGGCAATAATTCTCGATGATGAAGAGCTGTATCAGGAATGGCTGGTGGAGCTTGGCGCCATGCGGGAACGCATTAAAGAGATGCGGCGAGCTTTGGTCAAAGGCCTTGCCGACTGTGGTGTCGATGAAGATTTTTCCTTTATTGAACACCAGCGCGGCATGTTTTCTTTTTCCGGCCTTTCTGATGCGGTGGTCAATCTCCTGCGGACGGAGAAGAGTATCTATATGGTTGGTGGAGGTAGAATCAATCTTGCCGGTCTGACAACGGAAAATATTGACTACGTCTGCACCTCCATTGCCGCTGCCATTCAGGCTGCAGGTTGATTTTTCGGAAAAAGGGAGTTTGTAAGGATGCTGAAAAAACCGGGCTACCCTCTATGCCTGGTTTTTTTGTGCGTGGTACTGGGAGAGTAGGGTCTGCAGTTTCCAGGGAGAGGAAAGACATTCTCGACCGAGACCACACTCACTGATCACCTCGCAAAAGCTTAAAAATTCATCCATTAACCGGGTGACGACCTTTTCCTTGTGCTGAATAATCCGCAATTGGCGTCGCATGTCAAGCCCCTCGATGGGCAGGATTTTCAACCACCCCTGTTCAGCTTCCCGGCAGACCGTGAGTTGGGAAAGACAGGCCGCACCGGCACCAGATTCTACGGCTTTTTTGATGGCTTCGGTGTGGCCGAGTGTGGTGACGACCTGTAGAATATCGGCATGGCGGCCCAGCTTTTTGGTAAAAATTTCCGCCGTACCCGATCCCTTTTCCCGCATGACCCATTTTGTCTCCCGCAGATCATCGGGAATACGAAAGATTTCCTTTTGGCCCAGGGGGTGTGATGGACTGATGATAATGGCCAACTCGTCTTCAAACCAGGGCACGGCCCGCAGGGAATCAACACTTATCCCTCCCTCGACGAATCCAAGATCGGCTTCGCCTTTCTGGACCATTGTTTCCGCAATCAGGGTATTGGCCACCAGCATGTCAATATGGGCCTCGGTATGCAGCCGCATAAAGGAACCGATTAGGTAAGGGAGTACATAATTTCCTATGGTTGAGCTGGCGACGACCCTTAAGGAACCGGCCACGGAATCACGCCTTTCGGTCAGCATGCTCTCCACATTGACGACCTGGTAGATGATCTCCTTGGCAAGCGGCAGGAGGTAACGGCCGCGGTCATTGAGAAGCAGGCTTCGCCCATGGCGGTCAAACAAGGGGCCGCTGAGCTGGCTTTCCAGCTCGCTGAGTGCCATGCTCACCGCTGATTGGGTCAGGTAGAGGTTTTTGCTGGCCCGTGTGACCTGTTTTGTCTCGGCAACGGCAATAAAGATCTCAAGTTGTCTGAATGTGATGGCCATGTCTGCTTATCAGTGTGATTGAATGAAATTATTATTAGAATAAACTATTGTTTTGTCACATTAACATGTAGCGTGAAGAAGACAAATGGTTTTGTTCATTTGTTTGAAATTATTATTCTCTTAGATAACTGTCTAATTTTTCGTTTTTATTCGTTCAGTTATCATTCTTGCTTGACGTATAGCATTTCTTTTGATATTTTGCATCATAAAAATAAATGATAATACCATTTTTATGAGTACCACGGAGTAGGAAGATGGATCAGCACGCTCTGACCAACATCATCTACGTTACCGTTTTTCTCATCGGGGCCCTGCTCTTTGGCTTTGGTCCAATCATTATCGTCAAGCTTCTTTCCCCCTCTTCCCACACCCGCAATATCAGCAATAAAACAGGCCGGCTTATTGAGTGCGGCATGGAACCGATCGGGTCCGCCTGGATTCGTTTCGGCATTATCTACTATCTTTATGCCCTCATCTTTCTCGCCTTTGATGTCGATATCCTGTTCTTATTTCCGGTGGCGACCGTCTATAGCCGCCCGGAATTTACCGGTCGCGCTTTTTTTGAAGTTGCCCTTTTTGTCGCTGTTTTAGCGTTGGCCATTGTGTATGCCTGGGTGAAAGGAGTCTTTGTATGGGAACGGAAACACTACCCACATCCGTAGTTCAACTGGCCAGTCTTGATAAACTGCTCAACCTCTGTCGGGCCAATTCTCTCTGGCCGATGACATTCGGCCTTGCCTGCTGTGCCATTGAAATGATGTGCACCGGCGGCTCCCGTTTTGATATCTCCCGTTTTGGGGCCGAAGTCTTCCGCCCTTCTCCCCGCCAGTCCGATGTGATGATCGTAGCCGGCACCATTACCAAAAAAATGGCTCCCGCCGTCAAGACTCTTTATGACCAGATGCCCGAACCCAAGTGGGTGATCGCCATGGGCAATTGTGCCATCTCCGGCGGTCCCTTTAAGTGTAAAAACAACTATAATGTTGTTGAGGGCGCTGATCAGTTTCTGCCGGTGGATGTGTATATTCCCGGCTGTCCACCCCGACCGGAGGCCCTGCTGGAGGGAATCATGACCCTGGAAGAAAAAATCACGGGCCGTCGGCGCTGGCCGCGCAGACAGCCGGAACATATCGGCAGCCTGACATGAGCTTTGTTGAAGAAACCGGCAACAGCCTGCGCGTATTATTTCCCGGACCTGTTGAAATTACCGGTGAGGCAGATAACGGATCGGAAACGGCTGAGAAAGATGATCGTCGGCAGGGGATTATGATCACGAATCATGCCGGACGGGGAACGGCTATCGATGTTTTGTGTGTACCGGAGCAGGTTGTGGCTGCCGCTAAAATTATGGATGAAATCGGTTTTTTTCTTGAGGCCGTAACCGGTGTTGACTGGATAAAAGAAGACCGGCTTGAGGTCGTCTACGATTATAATCATTATGGGCCGGAGCCTTGCCGGGTGGTGATTCGTACCTTTATTTCCCGGACCGAGCCGGAAATTCCGACCATATCCCACATCATTCCGGCAGCAAACTGGCATGAGCGGGAGACCCATGATTTTTACGGCATCAGGTTTACCGGCCATCCGAATCTGGTTCCGATTCTGTTACCCGAGGATGCGGATTTTCATCCCCTGTTGAAGGACTTTACCCCATGAATGAGCCTGCGCAATGCCGCACCGATGAGACCTTTGTTCTCAATCTCGGTCCCCAGCATCCCGCCACTCATGGTGTCCTTCGGGTCAAGCTGACCATGGACGGGGAATATATCGTTCACGCCGAGCCGGTGCTTGGATATATCCACCGCATGCATGAAAAGATGGCCGAAGACGGCACCTTTGCCCAGTTCATGCCCAATACCGCCCGCATGGATTATCTGCATGCCCTGGCCTACAATCATGGTTATTGCCTGGCCGTTGAACGGGCCGCCGGTATCGAGGTGCCGGAACGGGCAGAGTATATCCGGGTCATAACCGTGGAGTTGAACCGTCTGACCAGCCACCTGCTCTGGTGGGCCGCCTTTCTCCTTGATCTTGGTGGTTTTTCTCCATTGCTCTATGCCTTTGACGACCGGGAACAGATCCTGGATCTGCTGGAAAGGATCACCGGCTCTCGGCTCACCTATTGCTATTTTCGTTTCGGCGGCGTGTATAACGATATTGATGATGCGTTCATTACCGGAACCTATGCTTTTATCAAGCGACTGCGCTCTCGTCTGCCCAGGCTCTACCATGATCTGGTGACCCATAACATTATTCTCAAAAAACGGATTACAGGCATAGGCATTCTCTCAAAGGAACAGGCCCGGCGGTACGGCTGCACCGGACCGGTGGCCCGGGGTTCGGGCATTAACTATGACGTGCGGAAAAATGAGCCTTATTCCGTTTATTCCGAGTTTGATTTTGAGGTGCCGGTCTATGAGGAAGGTGATTCCATGGCACGCTACATGGTGCGCATGGATGAAATTGAACAATCCATGCACATAATTGAACAGGCCCTGGACAAGCTTCCCGATGGACCCATCAGGGCCAAGGTGCCCAGGATTTTGAAACCGCCCGCCGGTGATTACTGGGCCTCGGTGGAGACCGCCCGCGGTAATCTCGGCCACCGCCTGGTCTGTGACGGCGGTAAAAATCCTTATCGCCTGAAACTGCGGTCGCCGACTTTTTCTAATTTGAGCTGTTTTGGCGAAGTGGCCGAGGGCATGCTGCTGGCCGATGCCCTGGCCTTCATGGGCAGCCTGGATCTGGTTATTCCGGAGATTGATCGCTGATTATTTTTCGCCGACTAAAAAG
>DRLX01000410.1 GCA_011322715.1 Desulfobulbaceae bacterium | reverse complement strand
CCGATCAATAGGGATGCCACATTCGCAGGCGGAATGCCTTTTCGGTTTTTGAGGGATGCTGACGATATTTGACGATTTTGAAGGAGCCGGTGAATTGGTTGACAAAGGGGAATCCGGCCTGGGCCCAACCGACTACGCCGCCCTTGTTTTTTACTCCGTTTATCTTTGTGGGACCAACAACCCACACGTTTTTGTATCCATATTTATAGAGGAACCCGCCGACATATTTTGACCGGTGTGATGTACGGCAGAAGACATAGATTTCCGCATTGGGATCGGTAATTTTCTTGGGAATCAGATAAACATGTCCTGCCTGGACATGGTCTGTACCTTCGATGTGGAAGGCGTTCCATTCAGAATCGGTACGGACGTCGATCATGTAAATTTTGGCGCGGTAGGCCGGGTCCGCCATGGCCTTTTGCCAGACCTCATGCAGTTTGTAGACATCGATCTGATGGTCTTTGGGAATGGCCTGGATAAAATTTTGATGGACCGCATGCTCGGCTGCAACCAGGGGATTGTTCGCCGCCAGGGCCATACCGGTACTCATCATGAGCAACAGACAACAAACGGCTGTGAAAACTACTCGTTTCATGTTTGTAACCTCCTTAAAAAGAATTAAAAAAATAAATATATAAAAATGATAAATGGGAAAACAGAGAAAAAAGGGATAGTCGGGCTCAGGTTGTTCCCGCAGCATGCGAGGCATGTTCACGGCTATACGGAATTTGATGATAGAACAGCATAGCTGGACCAAATCATACCATTACAGTCACAACAGATAACTATAACTTTGAATGGTGAAAATGGCCGAATCTACATTATGTTAAGGGCTATCTTCGGAGAAATATTTTACCCTTTTACAAGCAAACATCTACACCGCATATAAATAGAATGGTTTTCGGGTGTGGTCAAGAAAAATTATTTGTGTTCGGCTTTCCCTGAGTGCGGCTGATCCGGGTCCCGGCTAAGCCTGGAAGCAGGCTGTTTCAGGCAATACTTGACTTGGCCCGACGGCTTGGGTACACTGCCTCCTAAGTTTCAGGTGTCCGCCGGTTGGTGGATGAAAAGGGAACCCGGTGTGAATCCGGGACGGGCCCGCCGCTGTAACCTTGCCCCGATGATCCGGGGAGCTTGTGCAGTCTTTGTGTGCCACTGCGTCGTCAAATAGTCGTGGGAAGGCCACTGCACAAGAAGGGAAGTCAGAAGACCTGCCTGAAAATAGTCCGACAGTACCCCCTGGCAATGGGGCGGACAATGTATGCACATCTGGGATAAAGAAGGGATGTCCTGGATCAATTTATTAATTGGTCCGGGTTTTTTTATCTCCGGACCGTAAAAAAAGGAGGTTTTCATGAAGTTGAAAACAGTTTTTTTTGCGGTGCTCGTGTTGTGCATGTTCACCGTGCAGTCGGTAACCGCAGGGGAGCATAAGGTGGAGCATAAAACCGGTATTATCCTGGCCATGTTCGGCACCACCGTCGAACCGGCATTAAAGGGGTTGCTGAACATCAGGAACAAGATGGTCAAAGCCTATCCCGGAACTCCTGTCCGGTTTGCCTTTACCTCCAATATTATCCGCCGCATCTGGCAGAAACGGGCCAAGGATCCCGCTTACATCAAGGACCATCCGGAAATTCCTGCGGAAATTCTTCACGTCAAAGGCCCATTGGCCGCCATTGGTGATTTTCAGGATGACGGTTACGATACCTTGGTGGTTCAACCCACCCACATCGCCCCTGCCGAGGAGTTCCTTGATTTGACCAGTTATGTCAAGGCCCTGGCATCCATTGATACCATCAAGGAAAAATTCAAGCCCTTTCATAAACTTGTCATCGGTCGTCCCATGCTTGGCACCTTTGGGGTCACCCATCCCTATAATGAGGATATCAAGGTTGCGGTAAAGGCCATGAAAGAAGATGTGGAGCGGGCGCGGCAAAAAAAGGCCGCCCTGGTGTATATGGGACACGGCAATGATCATTTTCCCTCCGGTGGCTCCTATATGCAGTTTGCCCATGAAATGAACCAGGCCTATCCCGATGTGTTAACAGTGGTCGGCACGGTTGAGGGATATCCCGGCCTTGATCAGGTAATGACCCGGCTGAAAGAGGCAAAGGTGCAAGACGTGTACATCCGGGCTTTCATGGTTGTGGCCGGGGACCATGCCCACAATGATATGGCCGGCCCTGACAGGGATTCCTGGAAATCCGTCATGGAAAAGGCCGGAATCACCGTTCATCCTTACCTGCATGGTATGGGAGAAAATGACAGGGTTGCCGACATCTATGTCCGTCACGCTGCGGATGCGGCAAAGGATGCGGGCATTGTCCTGAAATAATGGCAAGGCGGCCGGGCCATTCGTCCATGATCGGTGCGTTGTTGTCAGTGTTGCTGCTTTGCGCAATGCTGATTTCCGCGACCATGGGCTTTATGAAAATTCCGGCCGCTCAAGTGGTCGCAGTGATTGTCCATAAGATAACCGGATTTGGCACGGTTCCGGATCCGGTTGTCGCCGGCATCGTGTTGGATGTGCGTCTGCCGAGGATTATCGGCGCCGCCCTTGTCGGTGGCTCCCTTGCCGTCTGCGGAGCCGTCTTCCAGGCGATTCTGCGCAATCCCCTGGCCGATCCCTACACCCTGGGCATTTCATCCGGCGCTGCATTCGGCGCCTCGCTGCTGATCGTGCTCCAGGTGTTTGGTCTGGTCCTGCCCGTATCCCTGTCCATTCCCGTTTTTGCCTTTGCCGGCAGTATTGCCACCCTGTTTGTCGTGCTTGCCCTGGCCAGCGGCGACAGACGGTTGTCATCAACCAGCTTGATCCTTTCAGGTGTTATTGTGGCGGCCATTTTATCGGCGGCCATAGGGTTTCTTAAATTTCTGGCCGATGAGCAGGTGGGCATTATTATTTTCTGGCTGATGGGGTCTCTGTCCGGCATATCCTGGACAAATATAGCGCTGTTGTTTCCCGTGTCCTGTCTTGGTCTGGTGGTCTGCCTGCTTTTTTCCCGGGAGCTGAATATCATGGCCACCGGTGAACGAACTGCCGCAACCCTGGGGATTCACACCGCGCATCTGCGCTGGATGCTTCTTTTTGTCTGTTCTCTTATGACCGCTATAAGTGTTGCTGTTTCCGGCATCATCGGCTTTGTCGGTCTGATTGTTCCCCATTTGCTGCGCCATCTGTTTGGCCCGGATAATCGCAGGTTAGTCCTTTTTTCTTTTCTTACCGGCGCTGTTTTGCTTGTTGTTGCCGACACCCTGACCAGGGCCGTCCTGCCCTCGGAGGTGCCCATCGGCGTTTTGACCGCGCTCATCGGCGGCCCGGTTTTCTGTGTGATTTTTAAGAAGCGGCAGCGCGATGGCAGATAAACGGCCCCAGGAATCCGGCGCTCTCTGGCGGCTTGACGGGATCGGCTTCGGCTATGGCAGTCAACCGGTTCTTGATGATTTTTCATATCAATTTGAGCGTGGATGCTG
>DRLX01000409.1 GCA_011322715.1 Desulfobulbaceae bacterium | reverse complement strand
TGGATCCACTGACCATCATGGCAATGGCAACCATCGGGGGGGCAAGAACGCTTGGTATTGAAGCCGGTTCCGGGACCCTGGAAACAGGCAAAACCGCCTCCCTGCTTGCGGTTTCCATACCGGGTTTCATGACGGAGCAACAGGATGTTGCCGAGTATCTGGTGCAGAGCGGCTGTGAGGGCCGGATAGCCTGGGTCAACAATGGATCGGGGGAACAATGACCAGGATAGGAATGGTCAATTACATAAATACCGCGCCCATTTATGAGATTTGGAAGGAGCAGGTGCATGAACAGGACTGGCGGATCATTGAGGCGCCGCCGTCCGAGCTTAACCGGATGCTTGCGGCGGCGGAACTTGATCTCGGCTTTGTCTCGTCGCGGGAGTATGGCGTTCGGCCGGACAGGTACCGGATCCTGGCCGATCTTTCCATTTCCGCCACCGGCCCGGTCGGCAGCGTGTTTTTGTTTTCCGAAGTAAAGCCTGAGCAACTGGACGGGCAACCTGTTTTAATGACCGGCCAGTCCGACACTTCGGTTTGTCTGCTCAAGCTGGTGCTGGAAGAATTTATCGGGGTTCGGCCCGAGTATTATCGAGGTGAAATTTTCGATGATGGGAAAAAGGGACGTCATCCGGTTGCTGTGCTTGCCATTGGTGATGAAGCCCTGCGTCTTCGTTTTGAAAACCGCTATCCGGTTCGACTGGATTTAGCCGAGGCCTGGCATGACCAGACCGGTCTTCCCTTTGTCTTTGCCGTCTGTGCCGTGCGGGAAGAATATCTTCGTGATCATGGTGAGGAGGTAAGAAAGATTCATCAAACCCTGTTGACCTGCCGGGCGCGGGGGCTGGCACGTCTACCGGAGATCTGCGAGCGAGTGGCCCGCAGAATTCCCATGGATTGCGCTGCCTGCTCGTCTTATCTGCATGCCATGGAGTATGATTTACAGTACAGTAAGCAGGAGGCGTTAACGAAATTTTTCCAGTTGCTCATTGAGAGAAAGGAGGCGGATGCCCGCTGTCTGCCGCTGAAAGTGTTTTCCTGATTTTGTTCTGTATCCATTATTTTGACTTAGAGAATTACCTTGAATGTCGAATGTCGAACAAGGAATTTCGAATAATGAAGGGCAGGAAAGTTTTTGACCTTGAAGATCGTTTGATTGATTTTGCGGTACGAGTCATTACTGTGGCTGGATCATTACCAGCGAATAAAGTCGGGAACCATATTTCCGGGCAACTTATTCGTAGCGGCACCTCACCTGCACCAAATTATGGTGAAGCTCAGAGTGCAGAATCGCGAGCTGATTTTATTCACAAGATGAAAGTTGCTCTCAAGGAATTACGGGAAACTCGAGTGTGGTTACTGATGATTAAGAAGGCAAAACTCATTGAACCATCAAAACTCGAATCACTGCTTGATGAAAGTAATCAGTTAATATCGATTTTTGTAACAAGCCTGAAAACCGCCATGGCAAAGAGAAAATAGATTTCGTAATTCTAAATTCCTTGTTCGACATTCTGCGGTTAAAAAAATACATTTAAGTGGTAATCATTTTTATCATTTTTTTGTATTGCACCCCATCATCATCTACTGCAGCCTTTTTGCTGCCACAGTATAAAACAATATGGTCAAGCCTTCATTTTCAAAGCCGGATGAAAAAAAACAATTCGTCCGGGACAAATTTTCCGCCATCTCCGGACGTTATGATTTGCTCAACTCGTTGCTGTCCATGCAAATTGACCGGTACTGGCGCTGGAAAACAACCCGTCTGTTGCGGGAATTTCCCAATGGTTCTGTACTTGATCTCTGTGCCGGTACCCTGCCGTTGTCTCTGGAACTGACGCGGCAGGCAAAAAAACGCCGGGTGCTGGCCGTTGATTTTTGTGAAGACATGCTGAAAAACGGCTGGAAGGGACTGCCCGATGATGATCGCAAAAACCGTATTTTTCCGGTGTGCGGCGACGGGGAAGAGATTCCTGCGCCGTCAGAGACATTTTACGGCTGCACCGTGGCCTTTGGGGTTCGTAACCTGGCCCGTACCGAGCAGGGATTACGTGAAATGTACCGGGTGCTGCGGCCTGGAGGTAAATTGCTTATTCTGGAATTTTCACGGCCGACAAATCCCGTCGTCAAACCTGTGTATTCCTTATATTTGAACAAGATATTGCCTCTGGTTGCCGGTATGGTTTCCGGCGATAAAGAGGCCTATGAATACCTGGCCTCATCTATCGCCGCTTTTTATGAACCGGAAGAACTGCTTGCCATGATGCGTGAGGCCGGGTTTATCGGAGTCGCGCGAAAACCCCTCAGTTTCGGCATCGTCTCCATTTATATCGGCTGCAGATGATGAAAGAGCAAAGTCGCAATCACCGGCAAAGCGGGACTCACAAGTTGCTGCTGGCGATAACCGGAGCAACCGGCATGATTTATGTCGCCGAATTGGTGAAACTCCTTGCCGACAAACAGGTTGACGTGCATGGCATTATTTCCGACAGCGGCCGCCAGGTGCTGGAGCTTGAGCTTGGCCTGAAAAGCAGTGAGCTTCCACAGATCAGCCGCTGGTTCGGGATTGATGATTTTGCCGCACCGCCCTCTTCCGGTTCCTGTCGTTATTTGGGTATGGTCGTCCTTCCCTGCACCATGGGCACTCTGGGCGCCATTGCCGGGGGCTACAGCGGCAATCTCATTCATCGGGCGGCTGATGTCACGCTCAAGGAGCGACGTCCGCTGGTGCTTGCTGTGCGGGAAACGCCCCTGAACCGGGTCCATTTGCAAAATATGCTGGCCGTACACGAGGCCGGCGCCTGTATCTGTCCGCCCATGCCCTCCTTTTATATGCGGCCGACAAGCATGACGGAAATAGCCCGCAGCTTTGCCGGTAGAATCTGTGATCAGATCGGCATTGCGGTGGATATTCCGAGGTGGCAAGGGAACTGATTTTTTTGGGAAAGAACAGTATGTGGAAAAAAATATCCATCCTGCTTGAAATGATTAAGTTCAAGCACACCGTGTTTGCCATGCCCTTTGCCCTGATGGGCGCCTTCCTCGCCGGTCGCGGCGTGCCGTCCCTGAGGGTTTTTTTGTTGGTTGTGCTGGCCATGGTCGGCGCCCGCACCTGCGCCATGGGATTCAACCGTATCGTTGACCGCCACTTTGATGCCGCCAATCCACGGACGAAAAATCGTGCCATTCCTGCAGGAGCGGTCAGTCTTGCCGAATCCTGGACAATGGTCATTCTCAGCGGCAGCCTCTTCTTTCTGGCCTGTTATTTTCTGAACCCGATGGCCCTTGCCATAGCCCCCTTTGCCCTGGCCCTGACCTTGATCTATTCCCTGACCAAGCGTTTCACCTGGCTCTGTCATGTGGTGCTCGGCGTTGCCCTGGCCTTTTCACCCCTGGGCGGTTGGGTAGCTGTGGCCGGTTCGTTGTCGGGATATCCGTGGACGCTTTCTCTGGGGGTGCTTTTCTGGGTGGCCGGATTTGACTGTATTTATGCCTGCCTGGATGCTGATTATGACCGCAAAGCAGGGTTATATTCCATGCCTGCAAAACTCGGCAGAAAACGCGCCTTCCGGCTGGCGGTCTTTTTTCATGTTCTTGCCTTTGTCTTTTTTATCCTGACCGGTCGCCTGAGCGGCCTGGGCGGTATTTATTATATAGGTATTGCCCTGACCGGAGCAGCCCTTTTTTATCAGCACCTTGTTGTCAATCCCAAAGACCTGTCCCGCATCCAGGTTTCCTTTTTTTCCATGAACGGTCTGATAGCCCTGACCCTGTTTATGGCCACCTGGCTTTCCCTACTTGTTGCCTGATTTTTTTGGGACGTGTAAATAAAAGACCTTTGGTAACCGAGTCGTGGCCTGCAAAGATAAATTTGATTACCACCATTCCTCAGCAACGAGGGATAACATCGCTACAGCTATAATCTCAAATCGCATTTATCAGCGCTTATGACTGATTTTAGGTCAATTAATTTTTTCAAGAAAAGCG
>DRLX01000408.1 GCA_011322715.1 Desulfobulbaceae bacterium | reverse complement strand
TCCCCGGACACAGAAAGAATTGAACTCCCTCAAAACAATGATCGCCTCGGCGCTTGGTCTGGACCCTGCCCGCGGCGACAAAATTGAAATCACCTCCATGCCCTTTACCGAACCGGCGGCAAGCAGTGAAGGGGAAGCCGTGAGTGAAAACATTCTCTATCAATATATGCCGATCATCCGGTACGGCATCATTTTTCTCGGCGCCCTGCTGGTGTATTTTCTCATGATCAGACCGATCATCAAGACCCTGCGTGAGGATGTCACCCAGCACTATAAAACCGTACAACAGCTCCAGGAAGAACAAAAAAAGGCCGAACAGGCGGAAGAAAAGAAAGAACTCGAGGCAATGATGCGGGACCCGCTCATGCGGGTCCGTGACGCTATACAGAGCAACCCTGTTTTTGCCGCCCATATTCTCAAAAACTGGATCCACGATAAAGGATGATACCGTCCCATGGCACAACAAAAAGAGAAACTTGACGGTATCCGGAGAGCAGCCATCCTGTTGATGTGTCTTGGTGAAGATACAGCCGCCAAGGTCATGCGGGAGATGACCGATGAGGAGATCTTCCGCATAACAAGGGCCATGGCGGAAATCGACCATATCCCGGAAGACGTGAAAATTGCGGTCCTTTCAGAATTTGAGCTGTCCGCCGAGGCGCAGGCGGGTCTGGTCATCAAGGGGCAGGACTTTGCCAAAAAAACCATTGCCGGAACCGGTGACGAGGAACGGGTCAAAAGCCTGATGAAACAGTTTATCACCGGTACGGAAACCCGTCCTTTGGAAACAATCGCCAAGATGCAGCCGGGTATGGTGGCCGGCCTGCTTGAACGGGAACATCCGCAGACCGTCGCCCTGGTCCTGTCCACCCAGACCCCCGATCATTCCAGCGCAATTATCAGTCACCTGCCCGAAGATATGCAGGCCGACGTCATCTATCGAATCGCCACGATTGATAGCGTTTCACCCGGTGTTATCGACCGTATCGAAGACGCCCTGCACCGGGAAATCGGCGTCGTGGTCGGGTCCCAGGACCAGCGGCAGATCGGCGGCATTCCCAAGGTGGTCGAGATTCTCGACAATATGGAAAACAATCTGGATGCTGATATTCTGGACAATCTGGAAGAGGTTGATCCGGACATGGTTGAAGAAATTCGCAAACAGATGTTCACCTTTGATGATCTTGCCGCCGTGGATGGACGCTCATTGCAGATGATCCTGCGCGAGGTCAACAACGACTCCCTGACCCTGGCCTTGAAGACGGCGTCCGATGAGCTCAAGGAAAAAATCTTTTCCAATATGTCGGCCAGGGCCGCCGATATGATTCGTGACGACCTTGAGGCCCTGGGTCCGGTCCGTCTCTCCGAGGTTGAGGCCATGCAGCAGACCATTGTCAAGATAGCCATGAAGCTTGAGGAAGATGGTAAACTGGTTCTCGGCAAGGGAGGTGGAGATGAGCTCGTCTAAAATTTTCAGGGACGATCCGTCATTTACCCCGGTTTCCCTGGTCAGCGCAAAGATTGAGCCCGATTCAGCCGCAAAAGACTCTCAACCGCCGGTTCCGGAACCTGTTGAGCGGTCGCAGGCTGCAGAACCGGACAAACAATCCCCACCCGCTGCCGAAACGCCCCCACCCTCGCCGCAACCTCCCCTGCCCGATATTGACGCCATCAGGGCCGAGGCCTATGAACAGGGCAAACAAGATGCCCTGCAGGGAACCAGAGAAACCGAACAGACGCAGCAATCAGAACTGCGCCGGACGATAGAGGCCTTTACCCGGGCCTGCGCCGATGTGGACAACCTGCATGAAGAGCTTCTTGAGCAGAGCCGGGGTGACATGATCAATCTGGTCATTGCCCTCAGCAGAAAAATTATCGGCCGGGAACTGGCAACCGGTAGAGACGTGATCGCCGACACGCTCAAAAAAGCCATTGAACTGGCTATGAAGAATGATGCATATGATATCTGGCTGAACCCTGATGACCTGGCCGTTGTTGAAAAGATGGTTCCCGATCTTATCGCCTCGGTGCAACAACTTAACCATATCATTCTGAAAACCGATCCGGAAATTCTTCGCGGCGGCTGCAGGCTGGATTCCGATATCTGCACCGTTGATGCCACCATAGATGCACAACTGGAAACGGCGCTGGAATTTCTTGAAGAAAAAAGTACAAACAACGAAAACCGACCGCATGGGGAAACCGATAATGGCGGCCCCATCAAGGAATAATGAATATACCGACGGATGCCCTTGACCGACTGATCATGCCCAGAGTGTATGGAAAGGTCCGCCGTATCGTCGGCCTTGTGGTTGAAGGATATTGTCCGCACTCCTCGGTAGGTTCGCTCTGTGAAATCAGTCCCCTTGAGCCGGGCCCACCGATTCCTGCTGAAATTGTCGGGTATAACAATGACCAGGCCCTGCTGATGCCCCTTGGAGAGTTGCGGGGACTTGGTCCCGGCAGTCTTATCCGCGTTATAAGGGAAACCGCCTCTATCCAAGTCGGTGAGGGTCTGCTCGGTCGGGTCATCGACGGCATGGAGCAGGTCCTGGATGAGGGCCCGCCCCTGCACCTGGAAGCGACAACCCCGCTTTACAGTCTGCCGCCCAGTCCGATGCAGCGCCAGAAAATTACCGAACCTCTTGATCTCGGCATACGAGCTATCAATGCGCTGCTGACCTGTGGAACAGGACAGAGGATGGGCATCATGGCCGGGTCCGGGGTTGGAAAAAGCGTTCTGCTCGGTATGATGGCCAAGTACGCCAAGGCGGACATCAACGTCATTGCCCTGATCGGGGAACGGGGCCGCGAGGTACGGGAATTTATAGAACGCGATCTCGGTGAAGAGGGCCTCAAACGCTCCATTATCGTGGTCGTTACCTCGGACCAGTCTCCTTTGTTACGTATGCGCGGCGCCTTTGTCGCCACCGCCATTGCGGAATATTTCAGTAACCAGGGAAAAAATGTCCTTTTGATGATGGATTCCGTGACCCGATTTGCCATGGCCATGCGGGAAATAGGCCTTGCCGTTGGCGAGCCGCCGACCACCAAGGGATACACGCCCTCGGTTTTCGCCACACTGCCGAAACTGCTTGAACGGGCGGGAAACTTTGAGGGAAAGGGATCTATTACCGGCCTGTATACCGTCCTGGTCGACGGCGACGATCTTACTGAACCGGTTGCTGATTCCGTCCGCTCAATTCTTGATGGTCACATTGTCCTCTCCCGTGATATTGCGGCAAAAAACCACTACCCGGCCATTGATGTCATGATGTCGACCAGCCGCGTTATGCGCGATATCGTAAGTCCGCGCCACATGGAACTGGCCGGTAAAGCCAGAAGCGTGATGGCCGTGTACCGGGAATCTGAAGACCTGATCAATATCGGGGCCTATGCAGCGGGCAGCAATAAAAAAATTGATTATGCCATTTCCAGGATTGATGCCATCAACAATTTTCTTTGTCAGGGATTCAACGAATCCGCATCCCTTGAGGATACCATCCGTGATCTGGGTGTCCTGGTCAGTGACCGTAAGGGACGTGATCGCAGGCGACCGGGACGGCGAAATGTCGAACGGAGAAAAAATCCGCAGATTGAAGAGACTGATGCATGAAACCGTTTTCCATGGAACCTGTCCTGCGCTACCGCAAGCAGCTTGAGGACGAAGCCAGACAAAAGCTGTTCATCAGCCGCAAGAAAGAGGCTGAAATCAGCCGGCAAGTGGAAAATGCAAAACAGGTCGTCACAGATCTGTATACAAACCTTGAATGTGAAAAAAGGGAAGGCACAACCGTAGACAGGTTGCTTCTCTATGAAAACAGAATTGTTCTTGAACAGGAAAACTTGCTAAAATTACAGGAAAAACTGCTCCGACAGCAAAAAGAAGTTGCACGGAGACGCAGGCGTCTGCTCCATGCCGGTCAGGAAAAAAAGGGACTGGAGAAACTCAAGGAAAAGCAAAACCTTGCCTACAAACAGTTTAAAGAACGACAGGAAGCCGCCATGCTCGACGAGATAGCCGTTTTACGACACGGACGTCGATAATATCAGAAAGAAACTCTCCCTTATGACACGCCTTATCCTTGCCATCGTATTTCTGCTTCCCTGTTTACCTGCCATTGTCCACGGTGCCGACAACAAAAACAGCGGCAACAAGACAGTCCAGACAAAACCCACTCATAACACGCCCGACAAACCATCATTTTCTTCGGTCGAACAACGCAGGGTCTTACAGGCCCTGCAGAATGAACGACAAAATATCCTGAAAGAGCGTCAGGAGCTGGCAAATCGAAAAAAGGAACTAAAGAGATTGGAGGCCGAGGTCGATAAGAAACTTGACCAACTTGAAACAACCAGACTGAAAATCAAGAAACTCCTTGCTCAAAAAGATGACCGCGAACAAAAAAGAATACGTGATCTCAGCAAGATGTACGCAAAAATGGCCCCGGACAAGGCAGCAGGAATAATCAGCACTCTCGACCGGAAGTTGGCCGTCAGCCTTCTTGCGGACATGAAAACCAAGGCAGCGGCAAAGATACTCAACAATATGGAAAGAGACAAGGCAGCCCAGCTTACCACTGCCTTTTCCTCTCTCAAATGAGTCAATATTTTCAAGGCGACCCTGAGTTTGCCGGGAAAAAAAATTACAAAATATTTTTCACAAAGGATCCACCGATGCAAGCAATGCAAGCCATACCAGTTGCCCCCCAACCGGCTGCACCACCTGCCGAACCACCGGCAACACGTCAAACCGCTCATGGCGATCATTTCAGCAGACACCTTAACGATGCACGCAGGCATGCAGATAAACCTGAGCATACGTCAAAAAAGACCGGTAGTAACGCCAATACCCCTGAAAAAAGAGTAAGCGGCGAACATAATACCTCGGATAAAAAGGCCGCTCAAACCAACAAGGCGGAAAAATCCACCCCCGATCAGACGGCACATACCGTCCATTCCGATAATGGAAAAAATGAAGATGAACACGTTGGTGGAAGCGATAAAGACCTGCTGCAACAGGTGCTCCGCAATTCACATCTTGTTCATCAGTCTCCTGAAACCGGCCCGAGCGTCACAATTGGAGAGCCGGTATCAGCAGGTGATAATGCACCGCTAATACTGAAAGTTGGGGATTCCATATCGATACAAAATGGTGGCGCAACCGCACCTGTCCAGGATAAGGAATCTATAGTAGCCACGCTTTTGGGTAAAGTCACGGGTGAGCAGGACAATACATCCGCCCACCCCTCCAACACCTCTACCCAACAGGAGTCCATCGTTGTTGAGCACTGGCAGGCGCAATTCAGCTACACAACTGGGGCAAACCAGGGTAAAGACGGTAAATTTTCCCAGGTAAAACAGGAAACATCCGGCATGACTCTTACTGCCCAGGCGGTGCAGACACAGGTAACTCCTGTGGGCGATCAGAATGTCGCTCAGGCCCATGGAACCCATGGTACCGGATTGGAAGCACCGGCTACGCCCCAGGATGCCAACTCCAACTATATTCATTCAAATTTACCCGGAGTCAAAACGATAACGGATTCTGAAGCCTCCTCGGGTAATGAGCAGCAACCCGGACAAGGCGACCAGGGGCCGACCAAAAATTCCGTGCTGACTCCGGATTTGCAACCACCGTTCAGCCAGGCAGGGTCGGATGTACCGCTGGTTTTCTCTCTTGACCAGACAACCACGCAGGCCGGCCAGGTATCCGGGTTGGACAACCAGGGTTCACTTTCCCTGCACTTACCTTCCGGCATCGAAATTCCGCACAGTCAGATTATTGATCAGGTTACAGGGCATTTTGCCGTCAATCGAAGCCTGGAATCGGGAACCATAACCATGCGGCTCCATCCGGCCGAACTTGGTGAACTACGGATGGAAATCAAAGTGGAGCAGGACAATATCAAGGCCCACATAACCGCCCAGAATCCACAGGTCCAGGACATTCTCGACCGCAACCTGCCCCGGCTCCGTGAGGCCCTGCAGCAACAGGGAATGAATCTTGCGCACATGCAGGTCAGTGTTGCAACCGATAGCGGCAACAGTCAACTGTTCCAGGAACAGTTTAACCAAAGGCAATTTGAGAATCCCGGTCGGTCAAACCGGGATCCGGTAAGTTTCTCTCTCCCGGAGGAAGACCGGGAAAGTCCCCTTTCCGTTGATCCGGACCAAAACTTAAGCGTGCACATCTAAGGGAGTGCGACCATGACTTACATACCAGGAATATCACAGGGATATACAGCTACCGATCAGTCGGCAAAGGCTGCGGCCAAAACTGCAACCGATACAGGTGACAAGAAAGCGGACAACAAAAAACAAACCCTGGGCCAGGACGACTTTCTGACACTGCTGGTGGCGCAACTCCAGAACCAGGACCCGCTCAATCCATCGGATCCGGCCGAGTTCACCGCTCAACTGGCCAATTACAGTCAGCTGGAACAACTCTTTAACCTCAATGATTCCATGGACAAGCTGGCTGAAAGCCGGAACAACTCCGAACGGCTCTCCGCCCTTTCCATGATCGGCAAAGAGGTACTGGTGGAAGGCTCTTCGTTCCAGCTTGGAGAAGGAACGACTGAAATCGGCTATAAAGTCGACGGCACCGCCTCCGCCATTCAGTTTCACATCCAGGATTCCACCGGTCAGCGGGTAGCGACTCTGAACGCAACGGAACTCACCACCGGTACTCATTCCCTCACCTGGCAGGGAGTGGATGAAAACGGGGAGCACCTGCCCGCAGGTAAGTACTCCATTGTTATTGAATCCCAAAGCAGTGCCGAAGGTGAAACCGTCGGTGTTTCTCCATTGGTCAGGGCCGACGTGACCGGCGTGGACCTTGGTGACGGCGGCTCAGTTCTGATAACGGATGTGGGTGAATTTTCCATGACCGACATCCATGGAGTCTATGAAGCTAATTCTTCGGAAAGCGGCCTAAAGAATGACGGCCAACCAACCGATACGGAAAATAGTGAAGAAAACGTCTCAGGTGCAACGGATGGCGCGGGGATAGTCGGCGAGGCCGCTTCTACCGTCCAGACGGTACAGGATGCGGCAGACACGGTGAACGGCGGATAATTCATCTTTGATGAAGTGTTGTTCATCGCATCATTAAAACTCTGAAATCTATCAAAGAACCACGCAGGAGATTGCCATGGGCATTCAAAGTGCTATGTTTAGCGGAGTCAGTGGACTCAACACCAACTCCCAGGCCATGAGTGTTATAGGAAACAACCTGGCCAATACAAATACCATCGGTTTCAAGGGAGCACGAACGATTTTCTCCGACCTGCTCTCCAGCACGGTCTTCGGCTCCGGCGGTACGGCCCAGGTCGGCCGCGGTGTCGGTTTATCAACCATTGATAATGTTTTTTCCCAGGGAACCTTTGAAACCACCGCTTCCGATACCGACGTCGCCATTGAGGGTGATGGATTTTTCATCGTCAAAGAGCCGGACAACGACACTCCACTCTATACCAGGGCCGGTGCTTTCAGGTTTAACGAGGACGGCTATCTGGTCAATCCCGAGGGATTCAGGGTCCAGGGCAAACTGTTTGATCCCTTAACCGGAGAACTTGCGCCCGGAGATCCGACAGACATCCAGGTCAAGAACACCGGCCTGGTCGAGGCCAAAAAAACCTCGGAGATGACCTTTACCACCAACCTTGACGCCAGCGCTCCCGAGCTTGGGGCCGGTGCCATCGACCCGACTGACAGAACCACCTATAATCTGCAGGCCTCGTCCCAGGTCTTTGATACATTGGGCGATCCTCATCTGTTGTCCGTTTACTGGCGGCTTGTGGATGCGGCTGCCAATCAATGGTCAACCGCCTACAGCTATGAAGATGCTACCGGCGCACTGCAAACAGGGAACGGACCTGACCTGACCTTTGACAATGATGGTAATCTGCCTGACACGGATGGGGACGGTAATCCGGACCCGGTTATACAAGATCTCCCTCCAATCGATTGGGGAAATGGTTCAGATCCAGCTCAGGTTGTAACGCTCAAGTTTGACTGCACCCAATTTGACAGTGAATCCAAGGTAATAGGCCAGAATCAGGACGGATTCGGGGCAGGCAACTTGACCAACGTTGCCATCAACAGTGACGGTACGGCCGTTGCCTCCTACTCAAACGGCACTCAGGTCAACATTGCCACCCTGGTTCTCGGCAAGTTTAAAAATCCCAATGGTTTGGAATTGGCCGGTTCCAACCTGTATACGGCAACAACGGATTCAGGGTCTGCCCGGGTCGGCCTGCCCGGTCCGGAACTCGGGAAAATTTTTACTAATTCTCTGGAACAGTCTAACGTTGACATGGGGCAGGAATTCGTCAAAATGATCACCGCCCAGCGTGGTTTTCAGGCCAACTCAAAAATAATCTCTACGGTTGATGAACTGCTTGGGGAGTTGATTAACCTGAAACGTTAGAAAAAGTCAAAATTTTGTCTCAAGGCCGTTTTGCCGTCTCCGGCAAAACGGCCTTTTTTTATGTATCCACAGACATCAAAATAGTCCTGCTAACCCGCATATTTTACAAAGGTCGTCGCGAAAGGCCTGAAAAGGCCATGAATGCAAGGAACAGCGTAAAAAGGTCCGCAGACATATTGAAATATTTCGAGGAACCCTTTTTACGTTGTAACGCGGCAGGCATGGTGTTTTCAGGCCTTGCAGCAGATCGCTTGTGAAATATGCGGGCTAATATTCACGGCCAAAGCCGCTTTTACCAGCGCAGACGAAAGGAATTCAAGAGTGTTTTTATTCATCCCGGGGCTGAGGACCAAGGCCGGATCACACAATAAAAAAATATCCGGCATTTAACTTGCAAAGTTCTTTTGACACGGCACCATTGCAGCATGTACACTGAAAAGGAACAAACAGATATTTTGTAAATATTTTTTTTATATTCATTTTTTTCAATATTCATTCTCAATCGACACCTGATAACAGGCTCATCACGTGGATCTTGCAACAATTATAGGGTTGGTTGCCTCATTTGGCCTGATGCTCATGGCCATTTTGCAGGGCGGTTCCCTCGGTATTTTTATCGATGTTCCGTCCATGCTCATCGTTTTCGGCGGTACGGCCGGCGTCGCCCTGGTTAACTTTCCCCTCGGCGATGTTCTCAGCGCCGTCAATATAGCCAAGAAGGCCTTTCTTTTTAAAGAAGTCAATACTAATGACCTGCTTGCGCAACTCATGGAATTTGCCAATAAGGCTCGCAAGGAGGGCATACTTTCCCTGCAGGGCTCCATTGATTCCATAGAAGATACCTTTCTGGTCAAAGCGCTGCAGATGGCGGTGGATGGACAGGAACCTGAAGATCTCAAGGCCATGCTCAACACGGAAATCGACTATATTGCCCAGCGTCATTCTCTGGGAGTCTCCATCTTTGAATCTCTGGGCGCCATTTCCCCGGCCATGGGAATGGTCGGTACCCTGATCGGTCTTGTGCAGATGCTCCAGAATATGAGCGATCCTTCTTCCATTGGTCCGGCCATGGCCGTTGCCCTGCTGACGACCTTTTACGGTGCGGTCCTTGCCAACATCATTTTTCTTCCCATTGCCGGCAAGCTGAAAACCCGCTCCAAGACCGAACTGCTGCAAAAAACGATTATTGTCGAGGGAATGGGTTCCATTCTCTCCGGTGAAAACCCACGAGTCATGGAGCAGAAGCTGCACGCCTTTATAGCCCCGAAACTCCGTGAATCGGTTTTTAACAAATAGGGAGTCCCGCAATGGCTGAACAGGAACCGGAATGCCCGGCCGGCGCCCCGATGTGGATGACCACATTCAGTGACCTGGTTACCCTGCTGCTGACCTTCTTTGTTCTTCTGCTCTCCATGGCCAGCACGGACCCGGTAAAATTCGTCCAGGCAAAAACCTCCATCAAAGATGCATTCGGCTGGCGCACTACAGCCGCACCCAAGCAATACAGCCTGCCTATCATTCCCTCTCCTCCCAAGGCCAAATTCAGCCCGATTCCCCAGGAGACGGTCAGTAAATATTATAAACGCATCAAAACCGACCTGCAGCTGAATAAGATAAGCGACGAGGTGACCCTGTTACGAAAGGACAAGGATACCATCATCCTGCGCATCCATGACTCGGTATTGTTTGAACCCGGCCAAACCCGGCTTAACCCGGCAAGTTATCCTCTCCTGCGAAAAATTGCCGACATCGTCCGGCCGCTTCCTATGCTCATGCGCATTGAAGGACATACCGACAACACGCCCGTCAAAAACTCACATATGTCCAATTGGGATATTTCCGTGGCCAGGGCCGTCTCGGTCATGCGCTTCTACCATCGGGGCCGACTCTTTGCCATGGACAGGATGTCAGCCGTCGGCTACGGCGCCACCAGACCGGTCGCGCCCAACACAACAGAGGAAAACAAGGCAAAAAACAGACGGGTCGACTTTGTCCTGCGAAGCAATAAAATACCGGCGCAGGCCCGGCAACAGCAACCCCCCATTCCCTTTTAGCGGCAACAATACGGGAGTATTTTCATGGCAAAAGATAAAGACAAAGGAAAGGATGCCCAGCCCGAGGAAGGCGGCGGTGGCGGCGGCAAAAAAAAGCTGATCATTATCATTGTGGCAGCGGTTATCCTGCTTGCCGGGGCCGGTGCAGCGGTTTACTTCCTGTTCCTGAAAAAACCGCCTCCGGAGGAAGAACCGAAAAACGAACAGGTTGAGATGGTCCAGCCGCCGGCAAAAGAAGAGGCGGACATCGGTCCGATGGTTGATATCAAGGAATTTATCGTCAATATTATCAGTGAGGACGGCACCCATTACGTCAAGGCTTCGCTGACCCTTGAGCTCAACGACGAGGCGGCACAGGAAGAGGTCAACAAGCGTATGCCGCAGATCCGGGATGCAGTGTTGCTTCTGATCGGCAACAAGACCTTTGAAGAACTCCAGGACCTGCAGGGAAAGAAACAGCTCAAGGCCGAGATCAAGAGTAAAATAAACTCATTTTTAACAACCGGTCGGGTCAAGCACGTCTATCTGACTGACTTTGTCGTGCAATAACAAGGATCACTGTGGAACCGATTCTCACAAAAGAAGAAATAGCCGATCTCCTCTCGGCAATTAAGGACGGCGCCATAAATGTTGATGCCATTGATGATCGCGGTCCCGGGCATGGGATCCCCCGTATCGCCAAAGAAGTTGATCTCTTTGGGTTGTACAACCGGGATGAAACCAGCGGCGAGATGCGTATCCCCAACCTGGATATCATCCTTGACATATTCGCCCGCAATTTCAGTACCTCCCTAACTAATACCCTGCAGCGGACTTTTCAGGTGGAACGTGAGGAAATCATCACCAACAATTTCCAGAACAGCCTGATGGAGCTGAACAACAAAGGTGCCATCGGTATTTATTCAACCGATCCGCTCAAGTACGGCTGCCTGTTTCACTTTGATAACCTGCTGGCCTTCACCCTGCTGGAAATCATGCTCGGCTCTTCACACGCCAATGAGCTGCTGGCGCTTGATCGTAATCTGACCCCGATTGAAATCAACGTCCTGAAAACCACCATGACCGGTATCTGCACGGATCTGAGCAAGGCCATGGCCCCGGTTGCGGCCATAAAGCCGTCCCTGATCAAAGCGGAAAACAACTTTCGCCTTGTCAATATTGTTGACGCCGAAACAGAGGTGCTGGTCGGAAGCTTCCAGATCAGGGCCGGAAGCGAACAGGCCGGGAAACTACGGATGATCATCCCATACCTCACTCTGGAACCGATCCGGGAAAAATTCAAGGAAATCGTCTCTGTTACGCATGCCTCCTATACATGGGGCACGACCTTTGCAAAAGAAGCCCTGGAGATGCCCTTTCTGCTGACGGCACGATCAGGTTCTCTTTCCCTGAGTATCCGGGAAATCATCAACCTCAGGGAAGGCGACGTCATTGATCTTGGCTATGACCCCGACCGACCCCTTGATATACTCGTTGAAGATAAACGAAAATTTTCCGCCGTGCCCGGTGAACGCGACGGCAAGAAGGCCTTTCACATTACCGGGTCACTGGGCAACACGATAGGAGAACAATATGGAAACCAGTGAAACTTCCGAACCCGTCAACAGCGCAGATACCCTGCAGCCTGAGGAAACTGCGGAACTTCTCGAGGAAACCAACCACCCGCAACCGGAAGCGATGCAAGCTCAGGAACCTCAGGACAACTGCCGGGACCTTGAATTTCTCTTTGATGTGCCCCTTCAGGTCTCGGTAGAAGTCGGCCGCGCCCGCATTCTGCTCAAAGATCTACTGCAGATGGGCGAAGGCTACGTAGTCGAGCTGGATAAATTTTCCGGCGACCCCCTGGATCTGTATGTCAACTCCCGGCTTATCGCCAGGGGCGAGGCCGTCAAGGTCGGTGATAAATTCGGCATCAAGTTGACCGAGGTCGTCAGCCAGTCCGACCGCATCGCCAGGCTCGGTTAAGGCTCCCATGTCCTCCCGGGTATTCATCATGAGCATCCCGGCGTTTGCCGCAGTTTCCTCCCCTGCTCTTGCCGCAACAGCCCCACCCATCACCATGGGCTCCGCTTTTCTGCAGACAATATGGGCGCTGCTTGTCGTCATCGGCATCATCCTGGTTCTTTATGCCTTGACCAGAAAACGGTTCGGCATCGGCAAGCGCGGCACCGGCAAGATCGACCTGGTCGAACTTCGACATATCATGCCGAAAACAACACTGGCACTGGTAGAGGTGGAGGGAAAACGGCTTCTCCTGGGCATCGGTTCCGGTCGCATCAGCCTGCTTGCCGATCTTGCGGACGAAAAAACGGACCGGAACACAAGTACGGGTAGTCCGGATTTTGCGGCCATGCTGCATGAACAACAAGAACAATGAAACGTGCATTTTTCATCATTTTGCCGCTGCTCTTCTTGCCGGTTATGGCCCATGCCGTCTCCCTGCCCACTGTGACCCTTGGCGTCAAAGAGGCGACAGGACCGCAGGAGGTTTCCACGGCCCTGCAGGTGCTGTTCGTTCTCACCATTCTCTCCATTGCCCCGGCCATTCTGCTGATGACCACGGCCTTTACCCGGATCGTCATTGTTCTGGGATTTGTCCGCCAGGCCATGGGTACCCAAAACATGCCGCCAAACCAGATCATTATCGGACTGTCGCTGTTTTTGACCTTTTTTGTTATGTCACCGGTCTTCAACAAAATCAACGACACGGCCCTGCAGCCCTACATGAACAAAAAAATCACCCAGAAAGTCGCCCTGGACAACAGTATCGGGGCCATGCGGGAATTCATGTTTTCCCAGGTCCAGGAAAATGAGCTCCAGCTGCTGATCGACATTACCAAGGAAAAACAACCGGCCGACCGCAAAGACATCTCAACCACGATTCTTATTCCGGCCTTTATGCTCTCGGAGCTGAAGCTGGCCTTTCAGATGGGATTTATGATCTATATACCTTTTCTGGTTATCGACATGATCGTGGCCTCGGTCCTGATGTCCATGGGCATGATGATGCTGCCGCCCATCATCATATCCCTGCCCTTTAAACTGTTGCTCTTTGTCCTGGTTGACGGCTGGCACCTGGTCGTCGGCTCTCTGATGAAGAGTTTTGGCTGAGGCGCTGGTACGGGAATACACCAAGTTCCATTACTTACCCCATAGAATTGAAGAAAAAGAATAACAACCATGATATATTGAGGCCCAAAGAGCATGACACCCGAAGATGTTGTTCATATCGGCAGAAAAGCCGTTGAAACCGTTCTGCTCGGTTCCGCGCCCATGCTCATTGCCGCCATGGTCATCGGTCTGATTATCAGTATATTTCAGGCCGCAACCCAGATCAATGAACAGACCATGACTTTTATTCCCAAAATCGTGGTCGTCTTTGTCACCCTGCTGATTTTCGGGCCCTGGCTAATGAACCTGCTGATCACCTTTTCAACCGGCATCATATCCTCCATCGCCACCATCGGCCACTGATATCCTGCCTGAACCTGAATTGCCGTGGATATTCAACTTGTCCCCATAGAACAATTCCAGACCTTCCTCCTCTGCTTCTCCCGGGTCATGGCTATACTCTCTGCAATCCCGGTAATCAACAGCCGTCAGGCCCCACCCCAGGTCAGAATCGGCCTGGCCTTTGCCACCGCGCTTCTACTCTTCCCCTTGATGGCAAAACACACACCGCAGATCCAATTTTCACTGGTTCAATTTTCCCTTGTTATGGTAAACGAAGTGTTGATCGGACTGCTGCTCGGCCTGGTGGCCCGACTCATCTTTACCGCCGTCAGCTTCGGCGGCACCATCATCGGTTACCAGATGGGTTTTGCCGCCGCCAATATTTTTGATCCACAGACAACTCAGCAGTTGTCCATCATGAGTCAATTCTCCAACATTATCGCCATATTGATCTTTCTGGCCCTCAATCTGCACCATATCTTTTTCAAGGTTATCGTCGACTCATATATCCTCCTGCCGCCCGGCACACTGAATCTCTCAGGGCAGGCGGTCCCCCTGCTCATGGACCTGGCAGGGCATATGTTCCTCCTTTCGGTCACCCTCAGCGCCCCTGTACTGGCCCTGCTCCTGATATCCAATCTGGTGCTCGGCATCCTGGCCAGGGTCTTTCCCCAGCTCAATGTCTTTCTGCTCTCCTTTCCCATGAATATAGGTATCTCCCTGCTTGTTATCGGCCTGACCCTGCATATCCTGCCGTTCATGCTGAGTCGGGAATTTGACACCATGGGGACAAACTTTTACCGCTTCTTCCGGATGCTCTGATTCCTTCGGCGGTTCCTCAAATACTTCCCATCACCTTCAGGGTACCTTAAAAAGGTAAAAACGCAGCATATTAGTAACATATGAGCATTTTATTTTTGCTGTTACACAGAATTTGAACAACACGACAATTTTTCAAGCTGGTCTTTACCTGTTACACCCGAAAACGTCCTTCCTTGCAAACAGGTCTATGACTTGCATCTCCAGATTATCTTATTCACTTTGTAACCCGCATATTTCACAAAGGTAGTCACGAAAGGCCTGAAAATGCCATGGATGCAAGGAACAGCGCAAAAAGGTCCACAGACATATTGAAATATTTCGAGGAACCCTTTTTGCGCTGTGACGCAGCAGGCATGGTGTTTTCAGGCCTTGCAGCAGATCGCTTGTGAAATATGCGGGTTTAACCAATGACCATGGTCGACGGAATCGTCCTGGTCAAAGCATTGTCACCTGGTAAACTATGGCGGAAGATACTCCCAGCGGCGAACGAACAGAAGAAGCGTCGGCGAAACGACGGGCCGATTTTCGTAAAAAAGGCCAGGTTGCGCAGAGCAAAGAGGTACAGACTGCCGCCATGTTTACCATCCTGCTCGCCTTCTGGATGTTTTATACCCCTTATTTCTGGCGCGACCTTACCCGGCTGCTCATTTCCATGTGGGGCCGATGCTGTCAGTATCCGATCACTCCGCCGGCCCTCATGCAGCTGGTTCTCTTTCTGTTTAAAAACCTGGCCATGCTCATGCTGCCCCTCTTTGTTGTAGCCATGATCACCGGCTTTCTGGCCACGGTCCTGCAGATCGGCTGGTTGTTCACCGGTCAGCCTCTGGTTCCGGATTTGAGCAAACTCGATCCGATCAAGGGCATGGGCCGTTTTATCTCCAAACGATCACTTGTTGAAATTGTAAAATCATTACTGAAAGTTATGCTTGTTGCCTGGATAGCATTCCGCACGGTCCAGGGTGAATTTGACAATGCCCTGGTGCTGGTGGAGATGCCTTTGCAGCAGTTTCTTCATTTTCTCGGCAGGACCTCTACCCTTATCATGATGAAGGTCGCCGGCATCATGATCTTCCTTGCCGCCCTGGATTACGGCTTTGTACGCTGGGAAATGGAAGAAAAAATGAAGATGACCAAACAGGAACAAAAGGAGGAACATAAGGACTCGGATGGCGACCCGCACATCAAGTCAAAAATCCGTGCCATTCAGCAGGAAATGGCCCGCAGTCGCATGATGGCTGCGGTCCCGGATGCCGACGTGGTTATCACCAATCCGACCAGGGTGGCAGTTGCAGTCAAGTATGACAACTCCACAATGGATGCCCCTGTTGTTCTGGCAAAAGGACAACACCTGACGGCGGCAAGAATTCGGGAGATCGCCCGCGAGCATGATATTCCTCTTGTTGAAAACCCACCCGTGGCAAGATTATTGCATTCAAAGGTTGAGCTGGGCCAGTCCATACCCGAAGAACTGTTTCGGGCGGTTGCTGAAATACTGGCCTATGTTTACTCACTCAAGGGAACACGGCTTACGCCCTGATTGCAGAAAATCCTGATTACAGGACTTTTTTATACAGCATGGAAACAACCACGACACAGACACAACCATTGCTCAGCCGGATAGATTGGAAGGACCTGGCTACCCGCAGTGACATATGGGCATCATTCGGTATCATCGGCATTCTGCTGCTGATGATCATCCCCCTGCCGCCCATGATCCTTGATCTCTGTCTGGCGCTCAATATCACCCTGGCCATCTTGATCCTGATTATCAGCCTGTATACGGAAAAAGCCGTAGAATTTTCCATCTTCCCTTCCCTGCTGCTGGCAACCACTCTATTTCGGCTCTCGCTCAACGTCGCCTCCACCCGACTGATCCTCCTGCACGGTAACGAGGGTATGAACGCGGCCGGATCGGTCATTGAAGCCTTCGGCCAATTTGTGGTCGGTGGTTCCTATGTCGTCGGCATGGTCATCTTTATTATCCTGGTCATCATCAACTTCATCGTTATTACCAAGGGCGCCGGTCGTATTGCCGAAGTTGCCGCCCGTTTCACCCTGGATGCCATGCCCGGCAAACAGATGGCCATTGACGCCGACCTGAATGCCGGCTTGATCGATGAGGCTGAAGCACGGAAACGACGTGACGAAATATCGGATGAGGCCACTTTTCACGGTGCCATGGACGGTGCTTCCAAATTCGTCCGCGGCGATGCCATCGCCGGTATTATCATTACCCTTATCAACATCGGCGCAGGTTTTGTCATCGGCGTCATGCAAAAGGGAATGCCCATGGCCGAAGCCGCTCAGAATTACACCATTCTCACCATTGGTGACGGCCTGGTCGGCCAGCTTCCCGCCCTGATTATTTCCACGGCAGCCGGTATGCTGGTTACCCGTTCCGGCGGCAAGGAGAGTTTCGGCGATGAAATAAAGAAACAATTCCTCAGATACAGTAAAGCGCTGTGGATCGTTGCCGGTATCCTGCTCCTCTTTGCCCTGATACCGGGCCTGCCGGTTATTCCCTTTCTCATCCTGTCGGCTGCCCTTTGCTTTGTCGCCTACAGGCTTGACCAGGCCGACAGGGAAAAGGCCGCCGAAGAAAGCCTCATCGAGCCGCCGGAACCTGTGACTGCCCAGGAAGAGGATTATGAACAACTCCTTAATGTCGACCTGCTGGAACTTGAAGTCGGCTACGGTCTGATTCCCTTTGTCGACGCCGGTCAGGATGGAGAACTGCTGGCACGCATCCAGTCAATTCGTAAACAATTTGCCCTCAGCATGGGCTTTATTGTACCTCCCATACATATCAAGGACAACCTGCAACTCAGTCCGAATCAGTATGTCATCAGCCTGAAGGGGGTCCAGATCGCCACGGCGGAAATGATGCCCGGCTATTACATGGCCATGGATCCCGGCACGGTCACTGAAACCATCAAGGGGATTCCCACGGAGGAACCGGCATTCGGCCTGCCTGCAATCTGGGTGACCGAGGACCGGCGCGAACAGGCCCAGATCGCCGGTTACACGGTTGTTGACTGTACCACCGTCATGGCCACCCATATCAGCGAGATCATCAAACAGCATGCCCATGAACTTCTGGGCAGGCAGGAAACCCAGGAACTGCTCGATAATCTGGCCCGCTCCTATCCCAAGCTGGTTGAAGAGCTGGTACCCAATGTTCTCAACGTCGGCACCATCATGCGGGTGCTGCAAAATCTGCTCAGGGAAGGTGTTTCCATCCGTGATCTGCGCACCATCCTGGAAACCATGGCCGACTATGCGCCCATGACTCAAGACACCGACGTATTGACCGAATACGTCCGCCATGCCCTGTCCCGGTCGATATCCTCG
>DRLX01000407.1 GCA_011322715.1 Desulfobulbaceae bacterium | reverse complement strand
CTGGAATTTATTGTTCTCCATAGCTCTTCTCCTTCTTGTTGTTTTCCTCTTTTCCTGTAATTCCGATCAACCGCCGGTACCTATTTCGATGGGGCTGGCAATCAATCTCAGTGGTCGCGGTGGAGCGGCCGGAGAAGATATTCGTGACGGTGCTATATTAGCCGTGAATACAATTAATGATGCCGGCGGTATCAACGGTCGTCCCCTGAAATTGCTGGTCCGTGACGACCGTAATACATCCGAAGGCATCCGGGCCGCAGATAAATCACTTGCGGCGGAAGGCGTCAGCGTCATTATCGGTCACAGCACCTCCGGCAATACCCTGCTCAGCTATCCCTTTGTCACTGCAAAAGGTATTCTCCTTATCACTCCCTATGCCGCTACCAACAAGTTGAGTGGTAAAGATGATCTCTTTGTGCGAACCCAGGTGAACTGCGACCTCTACGGTAGAAAGGCGGCCGCCCTTTTTAAGCGCCGTGCAATAGGGTCGGTGGCCCTGCTTATGGATATGAGCAATGCTGATTTTGTGGTTGACTGGAAGGATTCCCTGAAAAAATATTATCACGGCAGGGTCGATGCGGTCACGTTTAATTCCCGGAAACAGGTGCATTGGTCTGAAATTATTACCTCGTTGCTGGCAATGAAGACGGATGCCGTACTTCTGCTGACCGAAGCAAGCATGAGCGGTGTGGCCCTGCAGAAACTTGAGGCCGCCGGCTATGACGGCGCTCGTTTTGCCACCATTTGGGCGGATACGCCTGAGCTCCTGCACTATGCGGGTGGAAGCGCTGAAAATTTACGGATTATCACCTTTATTGATCCAAAAAATGAGCGTCCTGAATATCTCGCCTTTTCCAGGGCCATGGAAAGGAGCTTTCATAAAAAGGCAACGGCTCGATCCTCAAGGGCGTATGAAGTGATTTTTATCCTCGCCGACGCCTTGAAACGGAGGCGGGAAGACACGGCGACCGGCCTGAAAAATGCTCTGCTGGGTGGTGAATATACCACTATCCTCGGCCATCTGCGCTTTGATAAATATGGTGATGTTGTTCGACCGATTTATGAAGTAATGGTCCATGATAATCAATTTCACAGTAACGGTTCTATCTGAGTGCTGAATTCACAACCGCTGCATACAAAGATCAAGCGAATATTCATTCTTGTCGCCTTCCTTCTTTTTCCCGTTATTGTCTTGTCAAGTGGTCTGGTTGAATATAAACGAATCCGCTCTGAATATTCCGCAGCCATGCATACGAGAATTTCCGTGGCCCAGGCGCTTCTCAGGGAAGAACTCTTTCGTACCGATTCTCTTGTCGCATCAATAGGTCGCAAGCTTGATCCCGACCAGCCGGGAGGAATCCTGTCCCGCTTGATGAATGGTCGTTTCTTCGCTCTTTTGGGCGAGACTTTTTACGTCCTTGATCCTCAGGGGACCGTGGTCGCAATTTCCAAACCATATAAAGATTATATCGGTCTTGATTTCAGTGCCATGGCCCCTCCCGTGCGGGCCGGAAAAAGAAGATTGGTTCGATATTACCAATCATTGCTGACTAAACGGTCCGTTATCGCCATTCAATATCATCTTGATAATGAAAGACTACTGGTAATTGAGCGGCCGCTTGAGCAGTTTGTTCCAATTATGGCCGCCTTTGAGGAGGGTCGGAGGTATGCCGGTGAGTTGTTTTTTGTCCTGTCCACGGCGGGCCGGACCATCTATCATCCTGATCCAAGCCTGATGGAAACCAGGTATAATCTCGGCTTTGATTTAAAAAAGCGAACCGCTCCGGATAAAGATGGTTTTTTTTCCTTTATCTATCATGGCCACCGGTATGTTGCCCAGTGTGAGGCCTTTACCGAACCTTCGGGCTGGATAATGTATTACAGTGTGCCCGCTTCTGAGATGACCGGCGCAATAACCAGGTTGCTCGGTGGTCAGGTGCTTTTTTTGACTTTTCTATTTTTTTTGCTTTTTGTCGTCCTTCATTTCGTTTTCATCGGTTTTTTTTCCCGTCCGGTGCACAATCTTGTGCATGCTCTGGAGCAGTCCGATCCAAATAAAGGATTGTCACTTTCCGCTGATGACTTGGGTAATATGTCGGAATTAAATACAATAGCTAAGGCAATACAGCACAGGGATGCGGAGATTGTCAGTACAGCCGAGCGTTTTCATTCGGTGCTCAACAGCCTTGATGCCGTGGTCTATGTGGTTGATTTTAAGACCTACGAAGTTCTTTTTATAAATTCCTATGGGCGCAAGCTGTATGGAGATTGCACCGGACGTCATTGCTACTCCTCACTACAGGTCGGCAGAGATCAGCCTTGCGATTTCTGTACCAACCATCTGCTGATTGATGAACATGGTCGGCCGACCGGCGTGCATGCCTGGGAGACGAGAAATACGCTGGACGGACGCTGGTATGACTGTCGGGACCAGGCGATTTACTGGATTGGCGGTAGGCTGGCCCGGATAGAAATAGCCACGGATATTACCGAGAGAAAAAAAGCGGAAGAGGCATTGCTGGCGGAAAAAGAGCGCTTGGACGTAACCCTTCGTTCCATTGGCGACGGTGTTATTACCACCGATGTAGCAGGTACTGTCACCTATGTCAATAAAGTCGCCGAAGAGATGACGGGCTGGTCCAACGAGGAAGCCCTGGGGAAACCCGTCGTTGAAGTTTTCAATATCGTCAACGAAAAAACCGGGAAAAGATGTGTCTCGCCGGTACAGCGGGTGATCGAGCTTGGCAGGATAGTCGGACTGGCCAATCATACCGCACTCATCGCCAGGGATGGGACCATCCGTTCCATTGCCGACAGCGGAGCGCCGATCCGTGATAGGCAAAGCACAATTATTGGTGTTGTTCTGGTGTTCAGGGATATTACCAGGGAGAAAAAGATGGAGGAAGAGCTGCTGAAGGTCCGCAAGCTGGAATCCGTCGGTGTTCTTGCCGGAGGTATTGCCCATGATTTTAACAATATCCTTGCGGCAATTCTGGGAAATGTCGAACTGCTCGGGTATCGTCTCCCGGATTGCGACCCTGAGACCGGAATGTTGCTGACCGATGTACAGAAGGCAACGAAAAGGGCGGCCAAACTGACCAGGCAGTTGCTTACCTTTTCCAAAGGAGGGGATCCGGTCAAGGCGGCGACCTCCCTGCCCGAACTCATTGCCGAGTCAGCCGGTTTCGTCCTCCATGGCAGCCGCGTGGGCTGTCGTTATGTTTTTCCCGAAGATCTTTGGCAGGTGGATGCCGACAGTGGACAGCTCGGTCAGGTTATTCAAAATATCGTTTTAAACGCCAGACATGCCATGCCCGAAGGAGGGACGATCACCATCACCTGTTCCAATGTCGATGATGCGGCGGGTGAAGCGCTGCTCAGTGTGGACCGGGGAAGATATGTCCGCATCGTCATTGAGGATACCGGTGTCGGAATACCGATGGAGATTATTGACAAGGTTTTTGATCCGTATTTCACCACTAAACAGAAAGGCAGCGGCCTGGGACTGGCAATCTGCCATTCAATTATTCATAAACACGGCGGTTACATTACCGTTGCGTCGGTACCTGGGCGTGGGACGATCTTTACACTTTATCTGCCCGCCGCCTTTCAGGATGATAATGGCGATCATAAGGAAAAAGATATTTCCCGTGCCGCTAAAGCGGCCAGAATTATGGTTATGGATGACGAGGAGATGTTGCGTAATCTTGCCTGTTCACAGCTTACTTTACTTGGTCATGAGCCGATTACGGTGACGGATGGAAAGCAGGCAATAAACCGGTATCAGGAATTGCAGGACCAGGGAACTCCGGTTGATCTGGTGATTATGGATTTAACCATTCCCGGCGGTATG
>DRLX01000406.1 GCA_011322715.1 Desulfobulbaceae bacterium | reverse complement strand
GGGGTAAAAAAACCGGCGGATATTGATCAGAAACACCAGGTCCATTATTATCAGCAGATGCTGGCCGGTCTCGGTCTGCGCACAGGCCCCGACGAGCTGGAGATTTTTGTGTCCCCACAAAAACTTGCCGGGGCACGGCAGGCGCTTGCCCATGCCTTTGACGCCGGGGGCAGGGTGCCTGTGGTCGGTTTTAACCCAGGCGCCGCCTATGGACCTGCCAAACGCTGGCCTGCTGAAAAATTTGGTGAGCTGGCCAAAATGCTGCATGAGCAGACAGAATGCCTTTTCCTGGTTTTCGGCACCAAGGCCGATACCCGGGCGGCAAACGTGATTCAGCAACCATTGCCGGACCGGAAACGGTTCATGGACCTGACCGGCAAGACCGATCTTGCCACGGCCATAGCCTATATTGCCTGCTGTGATGCCTTTGTCACCAATGATTCAGGACTTATGCATGTGGCGGCGGCCGTCAATACCCCTCTGGTGGCCCTGTTTGGTTCCACCGATCATGTTGCCACCGGCCCGTACAACAAACGTGCTGTTGTGCTTCGTAAGTCCCTGCCGTGCAGCCCCTGCAAGAAAACCCATTGCCCGGAAAAACATTTTGCCTGCATGGAACAGCTTTCCGCCCATGAGGTGTGCGCTGCAGTGCGAACGATACTTGAAAAATACTATGAAAAAGATAGGTAAAAAAAAGGCGGCTGTCTTTCTTGATCGTGACGGTACCATCAATGAACAGATGGGCTATATCAACCATATTTCGCGTTTTGTGCTGCTTGCCGGGGCTGCGGAGGCCATTGCCAGGTTGAACCAACTGCACATCCCGGTGATTGTCGTCAGCAACCAGTCCGGTCTTGGCCGCGGCTATTTTCCGGAGGAATTGCTGGAACAGGTGCATGCAAAGATGCACAGACTCCTGGCCGAGAAAGGCGCCCATATCGATGGCTTATACTGGTGCCCCCACCATCCGGACGCCAAGGTTACACGCTTTAAAAAGAAAAACTGCGGCTGCAGGAAACCGGACATCGGCCTTCTCAAACAGGCGGCTACAGAGCTGGACCTTGATCTGAAACACTCATTTATGGTTGGAGACCGCTGGTCGGACCTGAAATGCGGCAAAAAGGCAGGAACACAATCCATCCTGGTGCTGACCGGTTATGGCCGGGGTGATCTGGAATATATCGGTCCCAACCAACAGGTACAGCCTGATTTTGTGGCGGAAGATTTACCGGCGGCCGTTGACTGGATTGCACCCAAAATCATACCCACAGCGTAAATCCAGCCCGGTGGGCGGTTTTTCCGGCACTCCTACAACAGGGTGAACTGAACGTTCCAGCCCCTGGCAAGAATACTGTTGAGTAGGGGCGATTTTATCTCCTTCGGCTGATAGGAAAAATCAAATGGCGCCATGTCGCCATAGTGTTCAATAGTATCACTTTTTCTTCGTGTAAGAGCAAAAAATGGGCGGGGTAGGGCAAGGAGTCCTGTTTTGACGCGCACCGGACAGAGATCAAAATCGACCTTGCGATAGCGATCAGTGACGCGGACGGTATGGGTCGCCTCGTTGAACCTGAGGTGAAGCTCGTAGAGCCTTGATACATGGGCGGCGACCATATGTTCACACCAGTCCGGGTCATCATAGCGCCATTCGACAACCAGCTGTTTCCTTTTTTCAGTGACCCGTATTGGAATCTTCAGCCCGTTGACTCTCAGCAGGGCAGCGCGAAGCTCTTTTTCAGATATGGGCACTCCGGTGCCGTGGAAAAACCAGATCTTTTTTATGATCATCGCAACCGCAGGCACAAAGGAAAGCGCAACCAACACTCCCCAGGCAAGCAGGGCCTTGCCGTAAGTGGCCGTGCTCAAATCGCTGCGGATAACCTGCAAAGGGAGCAGGGTCAGCAGATAGCCGATAACAAGCAGAAAAAAGGCGCCGAAGGTCAGCAGGTAGCGTTTAATCATAATGACCGGCTCCCCGTGCTCCCGGCCTGTTCCGGGTGCAACCGTAATTGTCCATCGGAACTCATGTCACCCTTCATGCCATAGGGTAGGGCGAGATTAAACGTGCCATGACCGATACCATATCTGCTCCACACCGGACAGTTGCACTCTTCGGTTAATGCAAGGACCCGGTCGCACAGGTGATGATACTGGATCTCATCGTAAGGGATGCCCGGATTATTATCGAAGTTTCCAAGAATGATACCGGCCGGTTGGTGTAATTTTCCGCAACAGGAGAGTTGGGTCAACATGCGGTCAAGCCTGTATACGGATTCGCCGGTATCTTCCAGTACCAGAATTGCGTCGGTAAATTCAGGTTCATAGGGCGTACCGATTAGATGGATCAGGGTGGTCAGATTTCCGACGATCAAAGGGCCTGTTGCTGTTCCAGACCGAAGAATTTTCACATCGCTGTTGCCGGGACAGGAAGAATAATCTCCTGTCATGTATGTAAAGAGACGTTGCCGGGAACTCCGGTCACTATTGGCAAGCGTGGACACAACCGGTCCATGCAGGGTGATCAGGCCGGATTTGCGATGGATTGCCGCCAATAGGGAGGTCAGATCGCTGAAGCCGATAAGGAGCTTGGGATCGTCATGAAACATGGTGAAATCAAGCAGCTCAAGAAGACGCAGGCAGCCGACCCCCCCGCGAACAGCCATCAGCGCGTTAACCTCATCATCCTGCCATAACTGTTGCAGCTCTTCGGCCCGGTCAACATCTGAAGCAGCAAGATACTCATTGGGTTCGACCTGTTCCTGCAACTCCTGCACAACTTTGATACGAAAACCGAAATCACGCAAGCAATCGATACCCTGCGTAACGGACTGCATATTACGTATCGGTCCGGCCGGACAAAACAGACCAATGGTATCTCCGGGTTTTACTGCGGGCGGTAACAGGGGCACGGGATGATC
>DRLX01000405.1 GCA_011322715.1 Desulfobulbaceae bacterium | reverse complement strand
TCGGTTGATCGGGATTGATTTCACCGATTATTCGGTCAATTCCTTGTGGGGAGCTCGCATCCCATATGCGCAAAAGGTATTTTTCCATTATTGGCCCAATCATTCGGAGCTGGGCCAGCTCCGTTGCATAGCAGGATAATGCCGGTTTGTCTTTATAGATCTGCAACAGGCGATATTGTAACCGTTTGGGTTCTTCCTGCAGGATCTGGGCGGAAACGCTCAGCCATTGTTCGGTTTCTCTTCTGTTCTCTGATTGCATAATTCTTCCCCCTTCCGACACTCTACTCACACTCCCTCCCCCGCACAGAGCATAAAAATACTCTATGTTGTTTATACTCTACAGTGGTGGTCTTACATTTTTCTGACATTGACCCTCGCAACAGAAAAAAAGCTGATGATCAGGATGTTTCAGCTTTTCTACTCTCTGTTACTGAAGAATGGTGGTCACTAAAAATATCCGGCGGCGATGGGAAAATGGTACTGGAGGATGTTTACCGGGTTAATCCGGCTGGAAAAGAGATTCCGGTCGGGAATGCAGGGATTGGAACCAGTTTGGGAGCCGATCAAAAAAACGTCCGACCTGCGTCGGGTGGTGTGCGTCGGAGCCGACGATCAGAGGAATGGAAAGCCGGATGGCCTTTTTTGTTATCTTCGGACAGGGATGGGGATGATCGCCAATTGTAAAACCGGCGGTATTTATTTCAAGCGCTACTCCTTTTACACACATACGTTCAAGCAGCATCTCGATCAGGTCCAAATGGTCGTCGGTGAATTGAAACTCCGGAACGTGGCGCAGCACGGCGTCAAGATGACAGATTTTATCGCAGGGAATTTCCTCAAGGGCCTGGATCAGGCCCTTGAAATAGTCCTCGGCAACTCTGTCAAGTCCCCGTGCCTTTAATGCGGTAATATGGTCACGGTTGCGGCTTGCCATGTTATAGTGAAGTCCTGCCGGAGAATAAAAATGATAGGATAGGCCGATTGTGTCCCAAGGGTACCGGGCAAGATGGTGTTGCAGGGGCTTTATTGCCTGCGGGTTGTATCCGACTTCTACCCCAAGGCCGATGTTGATGCGGCTGCGGTACTCCTTTTGCAGTCGTCTTCCCCGGCGGAAGTAGTCGGCAAAGTCATCCGTGGTCAGCCAGCTTTTTCGTCGGGTATGGATAGCTACTTCAAGATGTTCAAGAAAGGTAATTTTGCGTAAGCCGGTACGCAGGGCCGCTTCAACATATTCCTTCATTGTACCGTCGGCATGTCCGCATAACCGGGTATGGACATGACCGTCGACGGTGAGGTCGACGTTGAATGGATGGGGCATGTGGGCGTGTTATGCGTTTCCCTTGGGGAAAAAATGAACAACACCGTCTATTTCCGAGGTATCACAGACCTCGCCCATTTCCATTTCCAGGTCAAATAGTTCTTCAAAGCTGTGCATGTTGACGGACAGAGTCGGACCATCGGGAAGGTGATATATCAGGGTGTCTACTTTGCTGAAATCTATTGTCGGGGTGAATATTTTTTTCATTGTCTATTTGCGAATAAATATGCGGGTCACGGTTGCAGGACGTATGTGTCGGCAGTCGATGACGTTCAATCTTGGATAACGCATTGAAATACTTCTATACCGTTACGTCCACCGTGAGAATTTTTCCAATATGCCGGGCAGCTAAGTTCTCTTGATGTGACCGGATTTTTCTCTATTTTCCGATACGATCATCAATTGATCAAAAATCCCGGTAACAGAAGTTTGCTCATACAGAATCAAGGGATTTGCTGAACAGCGTCGCCGTGTTATTTTTATAACCGGCTAATCTTGTCAAGCATAACTGGTTTATAGGCATTTTTTCCCGAAATAGCAAGTCGGCTTTCCATCCGCCTTGCCCGGCAATGGCATGGATTTGAATATGGCGGCAATAAAAAACACTATTTCATTGCTTTGGGTTTGACAGGGTTGATTGTGATGGTAATATATATAGTTTATGTCCTGCCGATCACAATGATTGTCGTTGTATGTATCGTGTGGATATGTCAAGGATAATGAGAAAAAATTGAGTATATAATCCCAGCGTCGGGAAGAGGTAAGTTATAATGAGTGTGGACAAAGATCTCAACGAAAAATCGGATTTCATAAAAAATACGGATAAAAATCCATCCCATATCCAACCTGAAAAACTTACGCTGGATTCTCCGCTTCAATTTGAGTGTCATCCGGGAGTACCCTGTTTCACCGCCTGCTGTCACAATATAAAAATAGTACTCACTCCCTATGATATTCTGATTTTATCCCGCCGCCTTGAACTCCCGGCCCATGAGTTTATCACTGCCTACACCCAGCCGACCTATTTAGAAAAAACCGATATGCCCGGTGTGCAGATTAAGCTGACCGAGGAAAAAAAGGCCTGTCCGTTTGTGACCCCTGATGGATGCACCGTGTATAGTGACCGTCCGACGGCTTGCCGTTATTATCCGGTTGGAATGGCGGATTTTCATGAGGGAGGTACAGACAACGCTGAAGAAGAAAAATTCTTCTTTCTTGTAAAAGAGCCGCACTGTAAAGGATTTGAGGAGCCCAAACGCTGGACTATCCGTGAATGGCGGGAGGATCAGGGCGTTGAAGAACGGGATGAGTTCAATAAGGAATGGTTGCGTCTGGTCATGCGGCGCAAATCATTCGGCCATCAGGCAAGCCTGTCCGAGGCGGCAAAGCGCATGTTTTTTATGGCCTCAACGGACCTGGACAGTTTTCGACGTTTCGTCTTTGAGAGTTCATTCCTTGACACCTACGTGGTCGATAAGGAGACCATTGAGAAGATAAAGGATGATGATATTGAGTTGATGCGGTTTTCCTTTACCTATCTGGCCAATACCCTCTTCGGCGCCGAGGGAATGGAGATAAAAAAGGAAAAGATTGAGGACAAGGTGAAAGAGATCAAGGAGCGGCAGGATGAAGCCTTGAAACAGGCGGAACAGGAGTATCTTGAACTCAAGGCGGAGCGTGAACGTCTTCGCAAGGAAGAAGAAAAGAATAAGGCGAAAAAATGAGCGGAGACGGCCAAAGCAAAGGCCTTTTTTAAGGTATCCTTGGGCAACGATTCTTTTTTGTCGACGCTGGAATGTGGAGGCGGGGACCCATGCCCGGCATGGTGTCCCCGTTCCAGCTTTAGGCTACCTTGAAAAATTGTATTTTCGCCCAACCTCGGCGTTATGCTCAAAATTTTATCCTCGGAATATCACATATATGCCTCCGGTAAAATTTCTCGCATGCCTTGATCTTTAACGAAAATTTTAATTTTTCAAGGCACCCTTTAGAAGAAGGGATCTCGCACCACTGATCGTTTTTTTTTGTGTCACCCTTACCTTGATACCCCAAGCAGGTCGGCAAGTTCCTGGAGCGCTTTTTTTTCTTTTTCGCTAACCCGGGTGCCGCCGAAGCCGAGGAAACCACCCTCTTTTGCCGCTTCGGCTGTTTTTACTGCCAGCTCATACAGCCAGTTTTTTATCTCGGCTGCCTCTTCAGGGGTTGCTTTTTCAGCAAGTACTCGAACAACGCTTTCCAGTGCATGAAAGGAGGTTTGTTTCATGGCTTCCAGGTTTTTTTCCTCAAATTTGAGGCGTGCCTGTTTAACCATCTCCTTTTCTTTAAAATCAGCGAGCAGGGCGGTTAAGAGTTCACTGTTGCTTTCTTTTTCTTTACTGAGAATGCCTGCAGATACGGCAAATGCTTCTTTCATACTGCCGATGACAAAATTCGGGTCCGCCATCATAATGTACATGCCGGCTGCCGTCGGTGCCTGAAGCAAGTGTGTCCACTCCTCGTTAGTGAAATCAGCTTTCGTCGTCATGGGATTCCCTCCCTCCGGTAGAAGTATTAATCCGTCTGTTCGTTGTGTGGCCCCTCTAGGAGATCAGTCAAGGGGGATGCGGATTTTCTGACCAACGTAAATTTTGTCGGGATCCTTGATCACCTCGCGATTTGCCTCAAAAATACGCATGTAGGCAGAACCCTTACCGTAAAATTTCCCGGCAATTCCCGACAGTGTATCGCCTGAGACAATTTCATAATATTCCACCTTGATGTCGGCAACCGGGGCAGTGACGGCGTCATATTTGACCTCGCTGATTCCATCAACATTACCGGCCATGAGTACGGCCTTTTCCAATGCCTCACGGCTTTCAGCTTGACCACTGATGGAGGCCACGCCATTGGTAACTGTAACCTCCAGGTTGCTGACACCCGGATTATCTTCTGCGATATAGGAGGCAATTTTTTCCGCAGCCTCCTCTTCATGGTGGAAGAGTTTTTTTCCGATGTTTTTTGCAAAGCTTAAAAGTCCCATGTTTATCTCCTTTGTAGGGGGCCGGTAAGTTACGATTCATGCCTGGGTCGGCATTCTGTATCGTATGGATATACATGACCGGGCTGCTTTTTATTTATTTCACACGGTTCTGACAATTCATATTCCAGGTATGATGGGGCGCTGAGAATATATTTAATGATCCGTTTCCGATCTCCATGTTTTGAGGCCTGAGGCGACAACGTATGGTTATTGCACGCCGAGAAATTGATGAATATGATTTGTTACCCGTGGATCCAGTCCAAGTCCCTGCGCCAGTTGCTGCATGTACTGTTGTTCGGCCGGAGTATCAACTTCAATGGCCAGCAGTGATGCGGAATAAATCTGTGCCGCCGTCTCCGGTTGACCGGCAGCGGAGGCTATCACCGCATCAATATCCATGGGTTTATTCGCCTCAGTCATGAAGAATTCTTTTTCTTCTTCCGTTAGACCATCTTCCTGCAACTTGCCGACGATTTTTTGAATTTCATTGTCATCAATTCGACCGTCTGCCTTGGCGGCATTTATCATGGCCTTAACAATAATTTCAGCATCCTGTTCCAGGGCCTGCTGATCTTCGGCCGTCTGTGGCTCAAGCAGGGCGCGAGGAGTGGATTGGGGCGTCTGTCCTGCCTTGCGCAGGGCGGCAATGGCAAGAGAGGCCAGCATGGCGAGACCGCCGCCGCCGATGGCGCCCCTGGCGGAACTTTGCCCTCCGCCAAGAAGGGCGCCTGCCAGTGCTCCGAGACCTCCAAGCGCCGCCTTGTTGTTGCCAAGGCTGCCGAGCACTTCACCGACAACGCCGCCAAGATTACCCAGACCGCCTAATCCGGCCTGCGGGGCGGCCGCACTTTGTCGGCCTCCCCCAAGTGCTCCGGCCAGACCTCCCAGGATATCGGATAACGAGCCGCCGGACCCACCTGCACCGAGTGCATTTGCCATACGTGTCCCTGTTGACTGGGACATGCCCTGTTGCATCATTGATCCAAGAATGTCCATAAAACCCGCCATGATTATCTCCTTACAGGAAAAGTTTTGTGTTGATATCTGCTGAGTATTCGTTTTTTTCGTTAGCTGCAGGGAAGGGAAATCAGGTCCCCATCTGTGCTATAAATGCGTTGGATTGACCGATTGCCTCATTCATCTTTTGTATAAGGATGTCGATATCTTTTTCCAGAGACGAAAATTCCGTCTGCAGCGATCCGATTGCCTGGGCATTAAGATTATGTTTCAAAAAAAGGACATTGTCATGAAACGTCCTGAGTACCGGAGTCATGCTTGCCTCAGCCGTATGCATTGAAGAGAGCATTTTTGTGTATCGGGAACGGGTTTTTCTGAGCTGTTGCTTGCTTGCTCGCTGAAGATCCTTGTTTGTATAGAGCTGGATTTCATCTTCCCATTCGTCAAAAAGC
>DRLX01000404.1 GCA_011322715.1 Desulfobulbaceae bacterium | reverse complement strand
TCTCGATCACCAGGTTCTGATAGATGAAATCGGCCGGCCAGGTACTGTTGGCCAGGATGCCCCCCACCCGGGCCGCGGCGAGAATGACGCAGTCGATCTTCTCCTGTCGGAAAAAATCGTGCACGGCCCGCTGGTCGAGGAGATCAAGGTCGGCGTGATTTCGGGTTACAATATCTTCCATGCCCTCTTGTCTGCACTTCCGCACGATGGCGGAGCCCACCATCCCTGTATGACCGGCGACGTATGCCCTCTTCCCGGCTGACAAAAAGGAACTTTTCATATAATCTTCAACCATCCCTTGCCTGCTCTTGACACACCGCACATCTACTTCTCCCTTTCCATCTGTCCCCCTTCCCGGGTGGACGGTAGCAGCGCTAAAGCAACCCCGAGGTCACGCGAATCATCTCCATAACCTTCCCGTTCAGGGTTCCACGTCCGGCTCACATGAATTACCAGTGGAATCTCGGGATCAAGCGGCTGGGGAAAGACCATGGTACTCCAGCCATGCCATGTCAGACGACGGGAGGCGATCACCTTCGCATTCTGCAAAAATGTAATCTCAAGAGGCGACCTGCTCAGGAACGGTTGCTCACTTTTCGCCAGCAATACGTCAAATCGGCCGGATCCTTGTCCCGGCGCGAGCTGGGCCTGCCAATGCGTCCACCGGTATGCAAACGGCCGGGCTCCACGGCCCTCCCCAGCCGCCCTGCCGAACTGCCATTTGTAGAAACCGAAATCCTTTCTCGCTCCCGGTTCCCCAAGCCGTAGCTCGCTGACAGCAACGCCAAGGTTTCTGCTGTCGCTGGAGATGCCTTCCCGGCGGGGATTCCAGGTACGGGAGAGCCGCAGCTCAAACTGCCTCATCGACAATCCGCTGTCCGCGGGTATGGCATATTCCCCTGTCACTGTCCGGGTTCTCCAGAAGGTAATTCGATCGATGGGAGAACTATCCAGGAAGACATCCATAACAATGGGATTCACGCTCATATTGGGAGCGTTGCAAAAAAATTTCACCTTATAGACCCCTGGTCGGTCAAGCTTCACCACCGCCCTCCTCCCTGTCCAGCGATAGATTTCACCCCCTTCCCATGTTTCCCTGGGATAAAATCCGAAATACCTGTCCACGTCCTGATCCGGAGCATACACCCGCAAGCCGTATTTCATGGCAAGGGCGTGAGACTGGTAATTTAACAGGTATCCGGTGCCACCGAAACAAACTAATATGCCCGTGGTCCAGAGAATAAACCGCTCTGACCTGCGGCCCCATGGAGTAATCACCGACTGACGAATGGACATCGCATAAGCGAAGGAGCAAAAGATCAGGAGCCAGATCACGCCAATATACTGCATACTCTGAGTCAGACCGTAAAGGTGAAAAGCGAGCACCGAAAACAAGGTGGCGAGGCTTGTCGTATTCCTGGTGATCTTAAAATCACGATACAGGAGCATGAGTGTGTAGGCGATTGCCATCCACCAGATCACCAAGCCTACAACACCATTGCTGACCCAGAGCTGCAGGTAAAGATTATGCGGTGTATCTGCCAGGAAACTGATCTCCTCATGCTGCCTGCTGTATGCCGATTCAGGTATGCGTGCCAAGGTCGCGGCCTGGTACTTATAACTCTCATAACCCCTCCCGACGAGAGGAGATTCCCGGCCGATGGCAATGGCATCATGCCAGATCTTACCACGCAGGCCTATGGTGGTCAGCTTGGCAAAACGCTGTTCCAGCAATCCCTCGTCGCTTCCCCTGACCACATGGAACATGGAAAATAAGGCCCCCGCGACAAGTGCAAACACCAGGAGACACATGCCTATCGCACCCATTAAGCGGATTATCCCCGGCAACAAACCTTTCCTGTACACCTTGGCTGAATAACGACAGGCACTCCACATCAGGGCAACAACCAGGGGATAAAAAAGCCAGGCTGTCCTGGAACCGCTCAGAACAATGGCAATAAAGCTGACGAAGACAAAGAGATACAAAAGAGCTGCCAATCGAGCCCGGCCTCTCTCGGCAACAACGAAAACAAAAGGGGCGCTTACAACAACGTATTCAGCAAACCAGCCAGGGTTGCCAAACAATGACCGCAACCGGCTTCTCGCGCCGCTCTCCGGACGCAGCCATTGCAGGGAAAACAGATGGTAGTGCTCCAATATGCCGATACAGGCAGCGGTAAAGGCACCCACAGCCAACCCTGTGAATAATGCTCTGAATATCGAACCGGAATGGCGCGAACGGGCCAGGAGGTATGCGAACAGAAAAAAAAGAATCAGCCTGTTCGCAGCGGCAAGCGGATAGAGGCTGGATCCGGGTGTGCTCTGCAGCAGGGCACTAGAAAAATCGAACAGTCCCCAGAGGGAGAGCAGCCGAACCGTATGACCAAGCGGCAGCAACAGAAGTGAAAGCAGAACAAGCAGAACATAACCACCGATCAGAAGGCCGAGGCTATTTGAACCACTGGCAGAAGGGCCAAGGTGGAACGCCTCTAAAACAAGCAGCAGACAGACGAGGGAAAGAAAAAATTCGCAAAAGAGACTCAGGGGCAGGTACGCCGGAACACCGTAGAGGGGAAAAGAGAAGGCTGTAATAAAAATAAGATGCCTGAGGTATTGCGGACGGCACATGACAAAAACAACACATGATGCAGCCGCAAGGACGAGTGCCTGGAGGGGGGCTGAAAGGTCTACCACCACAGCAAGATGGGCTCCCAGGTTCGCCAGCAGGAAGAGAAAGACCGGCAGAAGAACCAGGAGGGGGGAAGAGCCCCTTTCTGCCCGTACAGCATGGAGACGCATGGAGACGGCTATCCCTCGTCCGCGATGACGGCTTCAGTCTTCACATCAATCCCGGCCGGCATTCTTTCGTAGGTATATTCGGGGACAATAGCCTTGAGATGTTCTTTCAGGTGTCCCACCGCCCTTGATACTGCGGCCTCCCTGAGAACATCCAGTTCGCCTAGAAGCCAATCCCAATCCACTGCTCTGCTCCGGGCAAGCAGCAGTTTTGCATGGTTGGTCGGCTGAAGCCCTTCACTTTCATGCAGTATTTCTTCAAACAGTTTTTCACCCGGACGCAGGCCGGTATACACAATCTTGATATCTTCGTCGGGGATAAAACCGGACAAACGTATCATCTGTTCAGCCAGCTTGCGAATCAGTATAGGTTCTCCCATGTCCAAGACGAAGATCTCTCCGCCCCCTCCCATTGCCCCGGCCTGGAGGATCAGGCTCACCGACTCCGGGATCGTCATGAAGTACCGGGTTATCTCCGGATGGGTCACAGTAACTGGACCTCCAGCCTCTATCTGCTTCTGGAATAGCGGCACCACAGAGCCCGCCGAGCCAAGAACATTGCCAAAACGGGTTGTTATGAATTTTGTCGCCGATCGTTTACTGAAATTTTGACAAAACAGCTCTGCAACACGCTTGGTCGCACCCATGACATTTGCGGGGTTGACGGCTTTATCCGTCGACACAAGAACAAACCTATCGACACCATACCGGTCAGCCAGTTGCGCAATGGTTATCGTACCAAAAATATTGTTTCGTACTCCTTCGGCAGGATTTCTTTCCACCATGGGAACATGCTTGTAGGCCGCGGCATGAAAAATGACCTCCGGTGAAAACTTCCTGAACACCCACTCCACTCTTTCCTTGTTTCGTATATCGCCGAGAACACCAATCAAGGGCAGCTCGGAGAAGGTCTCCGTCAACTCATGATCAATGGCATAGAGATTATATTCACTATGATCAAAGACAATGAGCCGCGCAGGCTCCTGGGCCGCTATCTGACGGCAGAGTTCAGACCCGATAGAGCCTCCTCCACCCGTAACCAGCACAACCCTGTTGCGCAGATATCCCGTGATTGCATCGGTATCCAGGCTAATCACCTCACGACCAAGCAAATCCTCAACTGTCACCGCGCGCAACTTATCCGCATCTATGACTTTGCCCTGCATTTCAAAAAGGGACGGCAGGATCTTATATTGGACGGGAAGATTATTACATTTGTTGACATACCTGTTGATGACAGCCTTGCCTGCGGAAGGAATTGCGATCACGACCAATTCGATCGACAGGACATCAACCATCTCCTCAAGGCGATTTCCGTCACCAAATACCCGGATGCCGTGGATTTCCTTGTTCCACTTGACAGGATCGTCGTCAAGAAAAGCTAGCGGCTGATACTCATCCCGGTGCAGAAGGTCTCTGGAAAGCATCTCTCCCGCCGAACCAGCGCCGATGATCAATGTTCGCTTTCCCGCGTTAGAAGGAATGTGAAACCTGTGATCCTTGAACAACCGATACATGATTCTGGGCAGACACAGTCCTGCTGCCAGTAGAAGAGGGTACAGCAAAAAAAATGATCTGGGGATACCTTCCAGACGGGTCATCATTGCCATAATAGTGGTAATGATCGGCAAGCCCAGCAACACGGACTTGATAATACGGACTAGATCCTGGACTGAGGCAAAACGCCACATTCCCCGGTACAGGCCGAACAACCAGAAAATAGCTCCCTGAACAGGGATGGCAATGGCTATTCCTTTGTACAAAAATGGAATCTGATCAGCCGGAATGTACCCAAGGTTGAACCTGATCCATACTGCCAATATGAAAGAGGCAGGGATCCACAGTATATCATGAAAAAAGGCAACCCAGCGATTGAGCAAAATCAACTTTATCTGTGTATTCATACAATATACACGAGGTTATTTTTGTGTACACGCCAAGGCGCCTCAAGTATTGGAAGTCTAGCGGGCTGACACCGACTGAAGAATCGCAGCACCCATGCACCATCGCGACCGCCTACATCGAAAAGGGGGGGAAATGGCCAAAGTCTTCGCCGCCTTCCTCCTGCTCCCTGGACGATCGCACTTTCAAATTGAAAGGTATCCATCAATTATCGAAATCAGGCTCAGAAGTTGTGATTCATAATGATTCCGGATTCATAACCCCGGCTTTAAATTTAAATGCTAACCAAATCAATGGAATATATGCCAAGGCTAAGCCTGTAATACCATCCAAAAAATTTAACGCAACCAGCATTGACAAAGGAAAAAGCCAAAATGCATTAAGAGCGCCCACGGCCAGTGAAACCTGTCGGTGTCCGCCAAATTTTCGTACGGCATGCTGATACGCATGATCACGATGAGCTATATAAAATTTTTCGCCACGCGACAGGCGACGCAAAAGCGTCACAGTTGCATCAACATTAAAAACTCCTAATAAAATAACCCATACCCAAAAAAACTGGTGCGCTATCCATCCTGTATCTATTGAAAAAATCCCTAAGGTTATCCCCAGGAAACCGCTACCACCATCACCCATAAAAATTCGGGCCCGTGGAAAATTCCAAAAAAGAAAACCAGATACCGCCGAAGCTAATAAAAGAGGAAGTAACCATGCACGCGACTCTGAAACAATCAGCCATGCCAATACACCAGCCCCCAGGCAAACAGTTATAGTTTCGATGCTTGCGATACCATCAATACCATCCATAAAATTATACAAATTCAGCAGCCAAACCAAGTAGACAACGGCCAAAACATTTCCTGCTTTGCCAAAATCGAATAGACTGCCAAAAATAGGCAATGGGGGCAGACCATCCAGCCATATCAATACCCAAACAGCACCGGCAAAATGAGCCAGTAACCGCCAACGAGCAGCAATATGAGAATGGTCGTCCAGAAACCCAACAAACGCAATCCAAATCCCGGCCCCAACTAAGGCCATCATGCTTGTCATCGGCAATTCATTGAATGAATAAAAAACAACCGTCATTGTCAGGAAAGAAAAAACAAAAGCCAATCCTCCACCTCGGGGTGTTGGAACCATATGTGAGCTACGCTTGTTAGGAATATCTATAAGACTGCGTGATAATGCATAACGTCTTAAAAGAGCGGTTAACAACCATGTAGATCCAATTGTTATTAAAAACAGGACCATAACAATCATAGATGAGTATTTTCCAAAAAATGACGAGCTGTTTCACTCAGTGCTTCTTCCATCCGCACGGGAGGGTGCCACTCAAGCAAGTCGGCAGCCTTGCTGATATCCACCTGCAATGAGCCTAAAAGTCGAAGCGCAAAATTTTGTTTTCCTAAAATGGCTGCTCCCAGCATAAGTAATCGCTCCGGTATCGGTATAAGTCTTGATGAAAGATTCAACGCTCCAGCCATCTGTTTGAAAAGTTCAGTGGTTGACACGTCATTTCCATCCGATACAAGAAAAACCTGATTAGCTGCCGCCGAATGCTCTATACAGATAAAAATCAGATCAACTAGATTGTCCAATGCTACCAAGCTGCGCCGATTATGAATGGCACCGAATGGCAATGGAACACCTTTACGGAGATAATGCATCATAGAAGCAAAATTTCCTTTTACTCCAGGCCCATAAACCAATACCGGTCGGATGATTACCATTTCCATACCGGTATCGTTAGACAGGTCTTGCAATTGTTTTTCAGCTTCATATTTGGAAATACTATACGGATCACGAGGTTCCGGAACATCTTTTTCAGTAAAGGGTTTTCCCGGCAATGTTTGCTCACCGTTGACCTTGATTGTGCTTAAAAAGATAAAACGATGAACACCAGCCTGTGCCGCCTGACGGGCCAGATTCAAGGTAGCATCCACATTGATCTTGCGATATTCGGCCAAAGGGTCAATGGTTGAATCCTGCATGACATGAACACGGGCCGCGAGATGAACTATGCAATCCACGCTGTGCAAATATTTTTCCCAATTTGTACCTTGGCTGATATCACCGACGACGACCCGGTCCCGGATGTTGCAGTTCATGGTGGGACCTATCTGCCGGAAAGCAGCACGAATTATATACCCTTTTTCCTGCAATACTCTGCATAACCGGTTACCGACAAAACCATTCGCTCCGGTTATCAATACCCGTTTCACTTAATCAATTTCTCATAAAGGGCCAATGTTTGCAGATTCACTTTCTCCAAGGTGAACTCTCTTTCCACCAATTCTCTTCCATGCATCCCCATTGTCTGTCGAAGTTTTGAAGAGGCGAGCAACTTTTTCAATGCTGCAGCCACAGCATTGGCATCCCTGATCGGCACCAGAAAACCATTCAAATCATCATGGACAATCTCACGACATCCAGGAGTATCAGTGGTGACAATCGGCCGCCCACACGCTGCTGCTTCCAGCAACACCTTAGGTAAGCCTTCACGATAAGATGGCAGGCAAACTATGTGGGTTTTGGCCAAGACTGTAGCCATATCATCTCGTCGTCCCCACCATTCAACTACTCCTTCTTCATGCCAGGCCCGCAGTTGATCTCGTGAAATAGCCGTCGGGTTTTCAGGATCCCCCTCACCCACCAAAACAAAACGTGCGCATACGCCTTGTTGCTTTAACTGCCTGGCTGCCTCTACAAACTCACCGACACCTTTGTCCCATAAAAGTCGAGAGGCAAGAACGACGATCAGATCTCCTGACGGCTCTGGTTGAACCTTAAATTCCTCAATATCGACACCGGACCCCCTGATCAAGACTATCCGCTCCCTTTCCAAAACACCACTTGTAGAAAGGAGATCGACATCGTCAGGATTTTGCAGAATGACACGACTTCCTTTCAGGTTGAGCAAAAAACGAAAAAAGAACAGGATAAATGGTCGTATTGCACGCGCCTTAAGGGTCTTGGAGCTAAACAGAAAACCCAACCCGGCCATGGCATTCACCTTAAAAGGCACCTTTGCCACCCAAGAGGCTATCGACCCGTAAAGAATGGGCTTCAGAGCCACATGATGGGCAATGGTCGGTTGCTCCTTTCTATATATTAAAGCAAGACGATAAATAAGCAGCAGTTCTCTCAAGGGGTTAATTCCACGACGGGACAGTTCCAAAGGAATCAGCTTTATGCCCGAACGCTTGATCGCCTCACCATGACAATTGACATTGGTAACCACCGAGACTTCATATCCAAACTCTTTGGCGGCTAAAGCCAAAGGAAGACGATGTGAACAGAAATACCAATCTTCGGTAACAAAAAACAACAGCTTCAAATGCTGCAAATTATTTTCTATTTTCCCCATTTTTCCAGCCATGATTGAAACATCAACACGTCCCAAAGATAGTAATGCCAGCGTCTTTTACCACTTACATGTTCATTCCACATGTGCCGAATGGGATCCGGGTCAAAAAAACCCTCTTCACGCAATCTCTTCTCCTCCAGAAGGGCCTCCGCCCAGTCTCTCAATGGTCCGCGCAACCAGTGCTCGATGGGCACGCCAAACCCCATTTTGGGCCGTTCCATCAGCTCACGTGGCACATAACGATACAATACTTCACGCAACAGCCACTTTCCCTTACCATTCCTATACTTAAGCGACATGGGAACTCTCCAAGAAAATTCTACCAGTCGGTGATCAAGTAGCGGTACTCGTGCTTCCAGACTGACGGCCATGCTGGCCCTGTCCATTTTGGTCAAAATATCATCGGGCAGGTAAGTCATACTATCCAGAAACATCATGAACTCACGCAGGTCGGAGAACTTCGACCGGTATCCCGACAAATTAAACAGAGTCTGTGGTTCTTCGCCCCCCACAACAACGCCAACCGGATCCTTCCAATGAGAGACCAGTCTTAGATAATACGCCTCACCCGAATCTTCTCTAACCACCTCCGCCAACTTTGGCAGACGATCTGCCAGATGGGGAACATGGAGACACTTTGGCAGAAACCGAACCAGGCGCTCCAAGGGTACGCCTGGAAGAATCTGCATCAATCCTCCCAATGCTTGCCGCAGTGGTGCCGGCAACAGATTTAAAACCCGCCAAATCTGATAACCTTTGGTATAGCGTTGATATCCGAAAAAGAGTTCATCCCCACCATCACCGGAGAGGCTGACTACCACATTCTTCCTGGTCAAATCACTCACCAAAAAGGTTGGAATCTGAGAGGAATCAGAAAAAGGCTCGTCCCATATGGCAGGTAACCGGGGAATCACCGCCATGGCCTCTTCCGGGCTCACATATAATTCCGTGTGGTCCGTACCCAAATGGTTTGCCACGGCCCTTGCATGGTCAGCCTCATTATACCCCTTTTCGTGAAAACCGATAGTAAAGGTCTTAATTGGCCGCTCCGACTGGGCCTGCATCAAGGCAACAACCGTGCTTGAATCAAATCCTCCCGACAAAAAGGCGCCCAAAGGCACATCCGCAGCCATACGCCGGTAAATGGCATCACGCAGCAACCCATCAAGTTCATTGACGAATTCCTTGGATGTTTTCTTGGCTTCTGCAACGCTATTTCCTGCAAGTTGGCCGAGATCCCAGTAGCATTGGGGTTCAGAGACCACGGTCCCGGCCTCCCGAACAACAACATAGTGGGCAGGAAGCAGCTTTCTGATTCCCTGGTATATGCTCCAGGGAGCAGGCACATAATTATGGCGCATGAACAACGTCAGAGCCTTGCGGTCAATAATCCCCTGCCATTCCGGATAGGCAGTTAAACTTTTCAGTTCCGAGCCAAAAAGGAAGGTTGCACCACTATGCCCATAATATAAGGGTTTTTCTCCCATACGATCCCGGGCCAGAAAGAGGCGACGCTCTACATTGTCCCATATCGCAAAGGCGAACATGCCGTTCAGTCGTTGGAGCGTCCCTTCAATTCCCCAATGGCGCAGGCCAGCCAGCAGGGTTTCAGTATCAGAATGGCCACGCCAGTCAAAATGTCCCCCCTCGTGCTCTAGGTCAACACGTAAATCCTCGTGATTGTAGATTTCGCCGTTATAGACCAAGGTAAACCGACCACAGGGGGAGGCCATGGGCTGATGACCTGCCGGAGAGAGATCGAGGATCGAGAGACGCCGATGCGCCAGAGCCAGTCCCGCATCTTGATCCACCCAAACACCGGCATCATCCGGTCCCCGGTGACGGAGCTGTATTGCCATCCGTTCGACGACAGATGTATCTGCATGACCTTTATTCCAATAACCAACTATGCCGCACATGAGGAGCTACTCCTTTTTTTTCCTACCAATTTTTCATATAATCCAGCATATTGGTCTACGATTATACCTAATGTATAGTTCGCTGCGATCCGGGATCGAGCCATTGTACCCAGCAGATTACGTTCCTCAGAAGACATGGTTAGAAAATGCTCAATTCCGGCAATAAAGGCCTCTTCATTATTAGGCGGAACAATCACCCCTGTATCACCGACAATTGCCGCACTGTCTCCCACATCGGTTGCCAAGCATGGAACACCAACCGCCATTGCTTCTCCGAGTACATTTGGGAATCCTTCCCCTCTACTGCTAAGACAAAAGACATCCATTGTACTCATAAGCTCTTCAACATCACTACGTTCCCCTAACAGATGAAATCTATTGCGCACCTTTTCAGGTATCAATTGAGCAATTGACGGATTTTCCGGCGAAACATCTCGGCCACTGAGCAAAAAATACACATCCGAATGACGGAGTGCGACATTTGCAGCCGCCGCTAAAAAAAGTGGGTGATCTTTCATCGAGTGCAACCGGGCTACGTGGCCAAAGACAAGCGCATCAGGGGGGATACCCAATTCGATACGTATACGTTGACGTGAAGTGGAAGAGAAAGAAAACTGCTGCACATCAATTCCATTGGGAATTACTTGACCATTGTGTGCAATAAAACCGAAGGCTTCATGCTGTTTCCGCGAAAGATGGCTATTATAAAGAATCACATCAGGGGTATTAGAAAAAAATCTGTTCGCTCGGATCACCTGACGAGTCATTAATTTTTCATAGCCCAAATCATACAAGGAGTGACGGATATTCCAGGCTAGTACGGCAGGGATATTGGAAACGAAATTGCTAGTCAACGTGGCGGCTAAGTTGCCGTGATACATCCAGCCTTGAATTACATCCGGCTGCAATGCCTTTATAAAATGACGTAAGTTTATTACACCTACGAGTGTACGTCGACTTGGAATACCAAGTGCAATTACAGGTACTCCTAAGGCCTGAATTTGAGGCCCAATTGTCCCCTTAGTACGTAGTGAAACGACATAACAGTCAAATTCTGAATGGAGACCGCCTTGTAATAAATTATAAAGAGCACGCTCAGCACCGCCGGTAGAAAGACCGGTGATGATATGGACAATTTTCAATCAGTATATCTCCAGTATTTTATTTTGGTCATGAATACCATAAAAATAAAAAGAAAAAATACATGAACCGAGAAGACAAAATCGAAGGTTCCTGAGTTTACAGGCAATGAAATGATGTAACCAATGAGAACAAAAAAAAATATTCCGTCACGACTCTTTACTGTCTGATTATAGAATAGTTGTACAAAAGCAATAATCAGGGCAAATCCCATGCCCCAGAATACTGGCCCAAATATTCTAAAATCTAACCACATCTGCCCAATGAATCCCGGTGGAATATCCTGTCGATCCGCACCAACAAAAACCTGCGTACTAATTCTGACCATCCGTTCAGGAAAAGTAATACCTAAACCTAATATACCATCAGGAATACGCCTCAAAATAGAAAGCAGATGATCGGTTCCAAAACGCATTGGTATGTGGAGAGTTAACAAAGTTGCCCATGATTCAATATCCGTTATGCCTACATTTGCTGCGATTTTTGTCACAGCCCCTAAGAGACTCATTTTGCCAGCAGTCACTGCGGAAAATGTTATTGTTATATCATGTGCCAATAAAAATAAAAAATGTTTACCATACAATAGAACCGGAACAAACATAACTAATAATAGCACTACAGTTTTGTTGAAAAATAACCGTTTTCTTTCAATAATAAAGGCAAAATACACTAATAAAAATATAATCAGAAAAGCTCTTCTCGAAACAGTCATCAGCGAAAAAGAGATGGCGCATATCAACGAAAATGTGAACAT